>NZ_CAHJWH010000023.1 GCF_903642205.1 Caulobacter sp. S45
TTGATCTGGTCGGTTAAACCAAATCGCCAGAACGCCGCCGCCTGCGTGTCCCTTTCCACTTCACAATGTCAAAGACCAGGCCAGCCTTGCGGCTAGCGGCTACCGTTTGCGCCCGGCGGCCTCGGCGTATGAGCAGCTTTTAGGGCCACCCGGCGAAGAGGTCAACAACAAAGTTGCCCGGCCTCTTTGATATTCTCAAATCTCTTTGAGAACTCACAAGCAGATAAACTCCGCCTGTAAGCTCCTAATCCCGCAACATCCTGAGAGATGCTTGGGAAGGAGACCTCCCTACCCTTAGGGCATAGGCGACAGATTCGAGACGAACTCGCGCGCCGTTGCGTTGGGGGCTGGGTCGCCGGACCTTCATCGCGGCGAGAGGCGGCATTTATGGAAGCGGGCCCCGGCTGTCAACCCCGACGGCGCGATGTCCGGACGCCGTCCGGCCGGGCTTAGGCCTCGTCGAGCGCGACGTATAGAGTGCGCGCTTCCACGGCGGGTCCTCGGCGGGAGCCGGGATCGGCGACGCTGATCGCCACGACCCGGCCGCCCAGGGCGAAGACCAGGCCGTCCCCCACCCGCACGGCGCGGCTCGGCTTGTCGATGCGAGCCTCCGCGCCGTCGCGGTGCAGGCGCACCCGTCCCTCCTCAATGAAGCGCGAGGCGAGGCTGCGCGTCTTGAAGAACCTGGCGCGCCACAGCCACACGTCGAGGCGGCAAGGCTCGCTCGTGACCGCCTCGGTCATGGCTTGGCGGCGGTGCGCCTGGTGCGGGGGCGGCGGCGCTTGACTCGTTCAGCCTGGGGCTGCAGGGCGGCCAGAACGGCGAAGGGGTGGGCGCCAGGCGCCGGCGCACTCGGGGCGACCCCCGCCCGAACCGCATCGACGGTTGCGGCTGAACCTGCAGGCCTTGGCTGCCTGTATCTCCAGAGGTCGGGCTCGCCCGCCTTGGCTTGGCGAGCGCGAGCGTAGCCTAGGGCCTTCAAGAGCCGAGCGGCCGGGGCGGGCTCAAGGCCGATGGACGCGATGTCGGCGGCGGGGAGCAACACCCCGCCGGCTTCTCGCTCCGCGCGGCGGATAAGGTCAGACAAGGCTTCCAGCATCGCGACGGGCACGGCCAGCTCGCCCACCGGCGCGAGGCCTCGCCATCCGAGCACTTCGGCGGCAGTCTCGGGCGACGGAAGCTGGCTCGGCAGATGAGGCGGGGGGCGCCAGCCGGGCGCCTCGACTGTCGCAAAGGCCTGGAGCAGGGGCGCGGCGGTTTCGGTCAGGACGCCCGGGAGGAAAAGGCTGAAGGCGCCCAGCCTGACGCCCAGGCTGCGGAGCGCGCGGCGCTCGCCCTGGCTGAGGGCCGCGATGTCGGCGGCCACCTCGCGCCGGACGAGCACGCCGCCCGCCTCCATCATGCGGTAGGCGACGCCGCGGGCGAGGCCGTGCAGGCTCCCTTGCGCAATCGCATTCTCCAGGGCCTTCAGGGGGGCGAGGCGGCGGCTGGCCTCTCCGGCCACAAAGGCCTCCAGGCGGCGGCGGGCGCGTTCGCGGGCGGGCTCCGCGCCCATCTCGCCGTAGAGGGTGCACTTGGGGGCGAAGGGGCGGCCGCCGCTTAGCCGGCCTGCGGGCTCGCCGCTCCAGCTGAGGGCGCCGTCGGGGGAAAGGCTGAAGGCTTCGTCGGCGGCGGCGGCGAGGGCGCCCAGGCGGCGCGTGACCTCCGGGGCCACGGCGCGCTGGGCGGTGGCGCGGAGCGTCTTGTCCTCGAGCGCGCTGGAGCCTTGCGCGAGATCGAAGCGCAGGCCGCGCAGGCGGCCGACATAGTGGCCCTCCACCGTCACGGTCCCGTCGGCGCCGACGCCGGCCAGCACGTCCTCACGCAGGTTCAGGCCGCGCATCAGCGCGGAGGTGCGGCGGTCGATGAACCGCGCCACCAGCTTCTCGTGCAGGGTGTCCGAGAGGCGGTCCTCCAGCTGGCGGCATCTGGCCTGCCAGTGGCCGGGGTCGCGCAGCCAGTCGGGGCGGGCGGCGGCGTAGGCCAGGGTGCGCACCCCGGCCAGGCGTTGGGCCAGGACGTCCATCTCGCCCTCCACGTGGTCGAGGCTTGAGAACTGGCCGGCGATCCAATCCTCCGGCAGGCGGGCGTTGCGGGAGGTCAGGTGGTCGAAGACGGTGCGGCAGAGGCGCACGTGTTCGTCGAGCGTGGTCTTGCGGAAGTCCGGGGTCTGGCAGACCTCCCAGAGCTTGCGCAGTTTGCCACGGTCCGGGCCGATGCGACGTTCCAGGTCGGGGTCAAGCGCCAGCTGGCGCAGGGTGGTCTCGTCCAGGCTCTCCTCGGCGAGCTTCAGGCCGTCGCAGGTGGGCGGGGCGGCGAGCGAGCGGAGCAGGCCCTTTAGGGAGGCGAACTCCAGGTCGGCGCTGCGCCATTCCGCGGCCGCCACGGGCTCGTAGAGGTGCTCTTCCACCGAGGTGACGAGGTCCTCGTCGATCTCGTCGGCCTCGCCGGTGACGCCGAAGGTGCCGTCGGTGCGGTAGCGCCCCGCACGCCCGGCGATCTGGCCGACCTCCTGGGGGTAGAGCCAGCGGGTGCGCTTGCCGTCGAACTTGCGCAGGCCGGCGAAGGCCACATGGTCCACGTCCATGTTCAGGCCCATGCCGATGGCGTCGGTGGCGACCAGGAAGTCGACCTCGCCGGACTGGTAGAGGGCCACCTGGGCGTTGCGGGTGCGGGGCGACAGGCTGCCCATTACGACCGCCGCACCACCGCGCTGGCGGCGTATTAGCTCCGCGATTGCGTAGACGTTCTCGGTGGAGAAGGCGACGACCGCCGAGCGGCGGGGCAGGCGAGTGAGCTTCTTCGAGCCGGCGTAGGTGAGCTGCGAGAAGCGCTCGCGGGTCTGGAACTCCACGCCCGGCAGCAGGCGGCGGATGAGCGGGGCCATGGTGGCGGAGCCCAGGAACATGGTCTCCGAAGTGCCGCGAGCATTCAGCAGGCGGTGGGTGAAGACGTGGCCGCGGGCGGGATCGGCGCAGAGCTGGATCTCGTCCACGCAGAGGAACTCCACTTGGCGGGTGAGGGGCATGGCCTCCACCGTGCAGACGAAGTAGGTGGCGCGAGGGGGGACGATCTTCTCTTCGCCGGTGATCAGAGCGACCGAGCGGGCGCCGCGCTGCTTGACGATGCGGTCGTAGATCTCGCGCGCCAGCAGGCGCAGCGGCAGGCCGATCATGCCCGAGGCGTGGGCGAGCATGCGCTCCACCGTGAGGTGGGTCTTGCCGGTGTTCGTGGGTCCCAGCACCGCCACCAGCCGTGACGGCGCAGCGCCCGTGGGGCGGTCGGCCATGCCCGTTAGATCGGACGCGCGGATGCGTCAGGCAAGCGCAAAGCGCGTAAACGCAGATGGTTAATGCCGGAGAACGCGGCCGCAACGAATCGGGATCGAATCGCTGACCTGCCCGTCTTCCGGGTTCGTTCACCGCTAGGGCTTGGGCGTCGCCGGCCAGTGGACACAAGCGCGTTCACACCTCCGGAACGCGCATGCCGCGCTGGACCGCCGGGCGCGCCGCGATCTCGGACATCCAGCGCTCGATGTGCGGGGTGGGTCCGAGCGCGTCCGGCGAGGCGTCGCGGAAGCCGTGCAGGACGGCGGCCGTCCAGGTGTAGGTGGAGATGTCGGCGATGGAATAGTCGTGGGCCAGGTAGGTGGTTTGGGACAGCCGCCCCTCCAGCACGCCGAACAGGCGCGCCGCCTCGGTGGTGAAGCGCTCGATGGCGGCCGGCGTCTTCTCCTCCGCGCGTTTGGCGAAGTAGTTCCACTGGCCGAGCATGGGGGCGTAGCCGCTGATCGACCAGGCCAGCCATTCCTGCACCTCGATCCGCCGCGGGCCGTGGGCGGGCAGGAGCTGGCCGGTCTTTTCGGCCAGGTAGGTGAGGATGGCGGAGGTCTCGAACACCGTCTGGCGGCGGTCCACGCCCTCCTCGTCCACGATGGCGGGGATCTTGTTGTTTGGGCTGATGGCCAGAAAGTCGGGAGAAAACTGCTCGTTCTTGCCGACGTTGATCGGTATCGCGGTGTAGGAGAGGCTCACTTCCTCCAGCATTGTAGACACTTTTCGGCCGTTTGGCGTGGTCCAGGTGTAGAGCGTGATCATGCGGGGAGGCTCTCAGGTCGGAGGGAGTCGGGAGGCGGGCTCAGGGTCGCTCATAGGTCCCGACCAGCAGGCCCCTGGCGATGACATGGCCCTTCATCGCGTGCCCGACCTGGGTGCGGATCGGCGAACCGTGCAGCTCCAGCGCCTTGTCCAAGGCGAAGACCTGGAAGCAGTAGCGATGCGGCCCGTGGCCGGGCGGCGGGTCCGGCGGCAGGTATTGGGCGCTCAGGAAGCTGTTGCGGCCGAGCGAGATGGCCTCGCCGCCCGAGCCCGGGCTCTTCAGCGCGCCTTCCGCCAGCTCCTCATCGTGGCCCTGCAGCGCCCAGGCCAGGGTGTGGACCAGCGGCGCGGGCGCAGGCGCGTCCGGGTCCTCGATCACCAGCACCACGCCCTTAGCCTCCGCCGGCACGCCGCTCCAGGCGAGCGGAGGGGAGAGCTTGTCGCCGTCGGCGGTGAAGCGGGCGGGGATGGCGGCGCCGTCCGAGAAGGCGGGACTGGTGACGGCGAGGCTCTCCGGCGCGCCGGCGGCCGCCTCCTGGTGGTAGAGGATGGCCTCCAGGCCAGGACCGGCGCCCAGGGCCGCGCCCACGCCGTGGGGGAGTTTCTCAAGCATGGCGGTCTCCGCACGCTGACGCTGACGTCCGGCAACGCGGCCTTGGCGGACGGGGTTGCCTCAGGCGCGCGGGAAGGGTCGGCTGAGAAAAGGCGATCCGCTCGCGCCGAACCGCCAGGGCTGGGCCTGGGCGCGGCTGATGCCGATGCGCTCACCCGCCTGTATCAACCACGGCCGCTCCGCGGGCGCGAGGCGGAAAGGCGGCGCGTCCAGCGGGGCGCCGTCGAGGGCGCGGGTCACCGCCAGCGCCTGGCCGAGCTTGCCCGGGCCGGAGCAGAGCTGGCGGACGGGCTCCACGCCACGCCGCGCGCGCATCCGGTCCAGGCCGTCCTGCGGCTCCAGCGCCCGGATGAGCACCGCACCCCCCGGCTCGGTTCCGCACACCAGGTTGAGACACCAATGGAGGCCGTAGGACCGGTAGACATAGGCGTGGCCGGGCGCGCCGAACATCGACGCAATGCGGGGGTTAAGGCCGGCATGGCTGTGGGAGGCGGGGTCCTCGTGGTGGTAGGCCTCGGTCTCTACGATCGCCCCGCCGACGCCGTCGATCCAAAGCCGCACGCCGATCAGGTCACGGGCCACCGTCAGCACGTCGCGGGCGAAGAAGCCGGGCGGGAGCCCCGGCTCGGCCGCGGCGCCGCTCAGACCAGCCAGCTCCGCGGCGCGCCGTAGGGGCGGTCGTCCAGGGCCGCCATAAGGCCGAGCACGCAGCGCACGCCGTACCAGATCGCGGCGACCACGAAGATCAGCTTGGCGAGGATCAGCAGCGGGATGCCGATGAGGATGATCGACAGCGGGATACCCACGATCAACAGGGCGCAGCCTATGGCGAGCCAGATCAGGCCCTTCCAGAAGGTGTGGGCCAGGAAGACGTAGTGGCTCAGCGCCAGCTCGCTCGCCTCCCGCCGCAGCACATAGGCCATGACCAGGCCGATCAGCGTCGTGACGCCCCCGGTGACGAAGCCGCCCAGGAAGAGGGCGTAGGTGACCACGACCATGGTCTTGTCGGAGGACTGGGCGGCCATCAGGCCGGCGGGGCGGTAGAGGGGATCGGTCATCGTTCCACACCTTGTCTGAGGGAAAGATGGGCCAGGCCCGAGCGGGCCGCCATAGCGGCCAAGGTTAAGTTTGCGACATCTTTGCGGCGGCGCCCCAGAACCCGACCTTCGCCTTGACCTCGGCCAGTATTGGCTCCGCGACAGCGGCCGCGCGCTCAGCCCCGTCGCTGAGCACCCGGTCGATCTCGGCCGGGTCGGACAGGTAGCGGCGCATGGCTTCGCCCACCGGCGTCATGGCCGCGACCACAACCTCGGCCAGGGCCGGCTTGAAGGCGCCGAAGCCCTGGCCGGCGAAGCGCACCAGCGCTTCAGCCTTGGTCTCGCCGGAAAGCGCGGCGTAGATGCCGACCAGGTTGTTCGCCTCGGGCCGGCCGGTGAGTGCATCGGGATCGTCGGGCAGCGGCTCGGCGTCGGTCTTTGCGCGCCTGATCTTGCCCGCGATCTCGTCGGCGGTGTCGGTGAGGTTGATGCGGCTCTGGTCCGAGGGGTCGGACTTGCTCATCTTGGCCGAGCCGTCGCGCAGCGACATGACCCGGGCGCCCGGCCCCTGGATCAGCGGCTCGGGCAGGGGGAAGAAGTCCGGGGCCTCGAAGTCGGTGTTGAACTTCTGCGCGATGTCGCGGCTGAGCTCCAGGTGCTGCTTCTGGTCCTCACCGACGGGGACGTGGGTGGCGCGGTAGGCCAGGATGTCGGCGGCCTGGAGCACGGGATAGGTGTAGAGGCCGACCGAACTCCGCTCCTTGTGCTTGCCGGACTTCTCCTTGAACTGGGTCATGCGGTCGAGCCAGCCCAGCCGCGCCACGCAGTTGAACACCCAGGCCAGCTCGGCATGGGTCCGCACCGCCGACTGCGGAAACAGGGTGGCGCGGGCGGGGTCGAGCCCTGCGGCCAGATAGGCGGCGGCGATCTCGCGGGTCTGGTCGGCCAGGCGCGCGGGCTCCTGCCACACCGTGATTGCGTGCAGGTCGGCCACGAACAGGAAGCAGTCGTGGGTGGCCTGCAGGTCCACGAACTTTTTGAGGGCGCCGAGATAGTTGCCGAGGTGCAGCGCGCCGGAGGGCTGGACGCCGGAGAGCACGCGGGGGGTGTGGGTCATGGTTGTCCACCCTGCCTTTGGAAGGAATCATTGCTCAGGGCAGGGGCGGCGACCCTTATCCTCCCCTGCGCAGCGGGGGAGGGGGACCGCGCGAAGCGGGGTGGAGGGGGCTCCCCGGGCGCCGCGGCATCCGCCGTGGCGGCTAACGAGACTCCCTCACCAGGCTTCGCCTGGTCCCCTCCCCCCGCTTCGCAGGAGGAGATAAGATACCGATGTGCAAGCGACGTCACCTCGTCACCCTCTTAGGCGAGCGGCGGAAGGCGCCGCGCACCTCCGCGGGCGTCAGCGCCCGGAACGCGAACAGCAGGGCGAGGTAGGCGCACGCGCCCGCCAGCACCACCAGCACAACCGCCGCCTCCTTGCGGAACAACAGGTGCTGGTAGTGGGGCCGCAGCCACGACAGCGCGCCCATCAGCAGGCCCATCACCACGCTGGCGGCGATCAGCTTGCGGATGCGCACGATCACCTCCAAGTCCGGCACGTAGTCGCCGCTGCGCTGCAGGGTCGCCGCCATCAGGATGACGTTGAGCCAGGCGGCGAGTGCGGTGGCCGCGGCGATGCCTGCGAAGCCGATCAACAGGTAGAGCAGCAGGCCCGCGGCCACGTTCACCACCACTGCGGCGATGGCGTAGCGCATGGGCGTCTTGGTGTCGCCGCGGGCGAAGAAGGCGCGCGTGAACAGTTGGTTCAGCACGAAGGCCGGCGTGCCGAGGCCATAGTAGAACAGCGCGTGTGCCGTCTGCAGCGCGTCGAAGGTCTTGAACTCGCCGCGGGTGAACAGCCCGTCGATGAGGAAGAAGGGCATGGCCACCAACGCCGCCGCCGCCGGCAGGGTCAGGGCGAGCGAGAAGCCGACGGCCTCGTCCATGGCCTGGTCGGCGCCCTGCTGGTCATGCGCCTGCACGGCCTGGGAGAGCCGCGGCAGCAGCGCCACCCCCATGGCCACGCCCACCAGGCCGAGCGGCAGCTGGTACAGCCGGTCGGCCACCGCCAGCCAGGAGCGGGCGCCGTTCACCTGGCTGGCCAGGATGCCGGAGATGAAGATGTTGATCTGGGTGGCGCTGGCGGCCGCGGCGCCCGGGATCGCCTTGCCGATCAGGGCCTTGATCTCCGGCGTCAGGCGCGGGAGCGTCCAGTGCACCGCCGCGCCGGACTTCCTCACGCCCCAGGTCAGCAGCGCCACCTGGGCGACCCCGGCGCCCAGCACGCCCCAGGACGCGGCGATCGCGGCGGCGCGGGCGTTGTGGGTCGGCAGCACGGCGATCAGCATGCCGACGTTCAGGAGCGTCGGCGCCAGGGCGTAGATGACGAACCTGCCCCGTGCGGTCAGCACGCCGGACAGGTGGGCGTAGATGGCCATGCAGGGCAGGTACGGCATGGCGATCTGGGTCAGCAGCACGGCCAGCTTGAACTTGGCCGGGTCCTTCGCGAAGCCCGGCGCGATGACGTACATCAGCCAGGGCATCGCAAGTTGCGCGACGACCGTCAGGGCGATGGTGGCCGCGGCGAGGACCGCCATGGCGTCGCCGGCGAGCCGGTCGGCCGCCTCCTCCCCGTCCCGCGCCAGGGCCTTGGAGTAGGCCGGCACGAAGGCGGCGGCGAAGGCGCCCTCGGCGAAGATACGGCGGAACAGGTTGGGGAAGGCGAGCGCGGTGTTGTAGGCGTCGGCCGCATAGCCGTGGCTGGCGCCCATGGTGTAGCTCACCGCCACGTCGCGGGCGAAGCCCATGACCCGGCTCACCAGCGTCAGGCTCGACACCACCAGGGACGAACGGATCAGCGAAGAGCCCTGGGCCGCAGGCGGCGCGGGACCCGGCGGGCGCGTGTCGGCGCGGACGGCCGGCCGGGCGATCGCCTCCGACAGCGGATCGTCGGCCGCCGGCGCGTCCAGACCCGGGACGTCCGGCAGGGGGAGCGGCTTGGGTCCAGTCACCCCGGGGGGCTAGCGGGGCGGGCGGGCCTGGTCAAGGAATGGGGTCGATCCCTCGGCCAGCCGAGTGAACCCCTCCCCCTCGATGGGGCAGAGGCAGGGGTGGGGGTGCTCGCACCGCGGCCGAACGAAGAGGTGCGGGAGGCGTCTGCCGCGCTCTTCCTTGAGCGTGGCGCACTCACCCCCATCCCCGACCCTTCCCCCATCGAGGGGGAAGGGAGAGAGCCTCACCCCGCCCGCGCGGCGGCCTTGGCACGGACGCGTTCCACCGCCGGTTCGATCTCCAGCAGCACGGCCGTGAGAGCGGCCTTCAACGCGGAGAGGGCGTGGGGGTCCGACAGCTTCAGCCCGTCGGCGGTGATCAGGTAGAAGGCGTCCACCGCCCGTTCGCCGAAGCTCTCCACGTGGGCCGACTGCACCGAGAGGCCGGCGGAGGCGAAGGTGCGGGCGAGCGCCTGCAGCAGGCCCGGCCGGTCGCGGCCGGAGACCTCGACCACCGTGGCCATGTCCGAGGCGTCGTTGTCCACCACCACCCGCGGCGCCACGGCGAAGGCGGCCGCGCGACCGAGTGGCGCGGCCTCCGGAGCCGGCTCGGCACCCTCGCCTCGCCCGGCCCGCTCCAACGCCGAGAGCAGGCGGTCGAGGCCGCGGGCGTCGCCCTCGCCATAGGGGCCGCCCAGGCTGTCCTGAACGCTGAAGACGTCCAGGGCGCCGCCGGAGGCGGAGGTGTAGACCCGCGCGCCCACGATGTTGGCGCCGAGCCCCGCCATCGCTCCCGCCAGGTCGGCGAACAGGCCGCGCCGGTCGCGGGCGGCCACCGTGATCTCGACGGCGTTCCAGTCGGCCATGAGGCGGGCGGAGGCCGCGGCCCCGTCCCGCTCGGCCCGCTCCACCAGGGCGAAGTGCTGGGCCTGCGCCCTGGCCGGGAAGGGGACGAAGTAGGCGTCCTCCATGCTACCGGCCCAGCGGCGGACCGCCTCGGCCGCCTCCGGATGGGCGGCGGCCAGGCGCTTGCGGGCGCTGGCGGCGAGCACCTGCTGCACGTCGTCCACCGACTCGAAGCCGAGGTCCGAGGGCCGGCCGCCCCGGAACACCGCCTCGGTCGCCATGTAGAGCTGGCGCAGGAGCTGGCCCTTCCAGCCGTTCCACACGCCCGGACCTACCGCGCGGATGTCGGCGGCGGTGAGGATGGCCAGGGCGCGCAGCCGCTCGGGCTCCGCCACGGTGCGGGCGAAGGCCGAGATGGTGCGCGGATCGCCGAGGTCGCGCTTCTGGGCCGTTTCCGACATCAGCAGGTGGTGCTCGACCAGCCAAGCCACCGTGTCCACCCGCTCAGGGTTCAAGCCCAGCCGCTCGCAGGCGATGCGGGCGTTGCGGGCGCCGGCCAGGGACTGCCCTCCGGGCGCCCCGCCCTTGCCGGTATCGTGCAGCAGCACGGCCAGGAACAGCGCCTCGCGATCGGCCACCAGGGGCAGCACGCTGACGGCCAGGGGATGGTCCTTCGCCAGCCGGCCGGCGGCGAGTTCGGCGATCACGTCGACGCCCCGGAGCGTGTGCTCGTCGGTGGTGTAGGCGTGGTACATGTTGAACTGCATCTGGCCGACGATGCGGCCGAACTCCGGCAGGAAGCGGCCGAGCACGCCCGCCTCGTTCATCAGGGTGAGGGTGCGGAAGGTCTCCTGGCCGAAGGCCAGCACGTCCAGGAAGGCGCGAGCGGCGGCGGGATCGCGGCGCAGCTTGGCGCCGATCAGGTTCAGCGACCGGGTGACGGTGGCGAAGGCGTCGGGGTGCAGGTCGAGGTTGTTGGCGTCCGCCACCTTGAAGATGCGGATCAGGCGCACCGGATCGGCGGCGAAGGCCTGTTCGCCCCGCACATTCAGCCGTCCCG
Source organism: Caulobacter sp. S45 (assembly GCF_903642205.1). Classification (GTDB taxonomy): domain Bacteria; phylum Pseudomonadota; class Alphaproteobacteria; order Caulobacterales; family Caulobacteraceae; genus CAHJWH01. The sequence goes on from NZ_CAHJWH010000023.1 coordinate 10,722, forward strand.
CCTCCTCGTAGAAGGCGTCCTCCAGCTCCCGCTGCCTGGGCGCCCGGCGGGGGAGCAGGCGCGCCAGGCCTTGCGGCTGCTTGGCGTGCTCGGCCTCCAGCTTGGCGCAGAAGATGCGGGTCAGCACGCCGACCTCGCGCGCGATCAGAAAGTAGCGGCGCATGAAGCGCTCCACCGAGGCGGTTTCGCCAAGCGCACCCGTGGCGTCCGCGTAGCCCATCAGCCGAGCGACCTCCGGCTGCAGGTCGAAGGTCAGCCGCTCTTCGGGCCTTCGGGTGATGAAGTGCATGTAGCAACGGGTAGCCCAGAGGAAGTCGAAGGCGCGGACGAAGGCCTTGACCTCGCGGCGGGTGAACTCCTGCAGCCGCACCAGCTCGGACGGTTGGTCGACCGGGTGCAGGTACTGGGCGATCCAGAACAGGGTGTTGAGATCGCGCAGTCCGCCCTTGCCCTCCTTGACGTCGGGCTCGACCATGTAGCGCGAGGCGCCGGCCTTAGAATGGCGGGCGTCGCGCTCGGCAAGCTTGGCGGCCACGAACTCCGCTCCGGAGCCGTCCACCACCTCGCGGCGGAAGCGGCGCTTCAGTGCATCCGCCAAGCCCTGATCCCCCGCCACCCAGCGCGCCTCCAGCAGCGACGTGCGGATGGTGAAGTCCTCCCGGGCGAAGCGCAGGCACTCGTCCACCGTGCGCGAGGCGTGACCGACTTTGAAGCCGACATCCCACAACGTGTAGAGCATCACCTGGATGGCCGGCTCCACGCCCGCATCGCTCCTGGAGCCCTTCAGGAACAGAAGGTCAATGTCGGAGCAGGGGGCCATGGTCCCGCGCCCGTAGCCGCCCACCGCCACCACCGAGAGCGACTGGGCCAAGGGCGCCTCGCCTGGCGACAGGCAGGCGACAGCGAAGCGGTGCAGTGCGACCACGATCTCGTCCACCAGCTGAGCTAGGAGGCGGGCGGTCTCGATCCCGCCCGCCCCCGCGTCCAAACGGGCGCGGACGTCAGCCCGACCGCGGTCCAGCGTGGCCCTGAGCAGGCGCACAACCTCCGCTCGCCGCACGCCCGGATCGGCGCACTCCCGGCCGATCTCATCCAAGGCCGCGCAAAGCGCTTCGCCGTCGATCGGCGGAGGGGTCGAAAAGGTGCGCAGGCCGGTCGGCATCGGCTGAAGTTAGTGCACCTGCCCTATGCGGCAACGGCTAAGATGGCGCGGTCAGGCCCTTCAACCGGTAAAGCGCCTCCAGAGCCTCGCGGGGCGTGAGGGCGTCCGGGTCGATCGCAGCCAGCCCGGCCTCAAGCCGCGATGGCTCCACCGCCTCGGGCGGCCTCGCGGCGGCGAACAGCGGGAGGTCGTCCAGGCGCGCCGGCGAGCTGGGATCGCGTTCGAGCCTGGCGAGCACCTGGCGAGCGCGGGCGACCACGGGGGCGGGCACGCCAGCGAGCTTGGCGACCTGGACGCCGTAGGACCTGTCGGCGGGGCCTTCCACCGCCTCGTGCAGAAAGACCAGCTCGCCCCGCCATTCCCTGGCGCGCATGGAGAGGTTGCAGCAGGCCGACAACCTCTGCTCCAGCTTCGCCAACTCATGGTAGTGGGTGGCGAACAGGGCGCGGCAGCGATTGGCGTCGTGCAGGGCCTCGGCGCAGGCCCAGGCGATGGCCAGGCCGTCATAGGTGGCGGTGCCGCGGCCGATCTCGTCCAGCACGACCAGCGACCGCGGCGTGGCCTGGGTCAGGATGGCGGCGGTCTCCACCATTTCGGTCATGAAGGTGGAGCGGCCCCGGGCGAGGTCGTCGCCGGCGCCCACCCGGCTGAACAGGCGATCCACCACGCCGAGCCGCAGCCGTCTCGCCGGCACATAGGAGCCAGCCTGGGCCAGGACGGCGAGGAGCGCGTTCTGGCGCAGGAAGGTCGATTTGCCGGCCATGTTCGGGCCCGTGACGATGGCCAGGCGCGGGCAGCCGACTCCGCCGCCGTCCAGCCGGCAGTCGTTGGGGGTGTAGGGCTGGCCGGCGCGACGCACGGCGGCTTCCACCACCGGGTGACGGGCCCCTTCGGCTTCGAAGGCGGTGGAGTCATCAATTTGCGGGCGCGTGGCCTCTACGTCCATCGCCCATTCCGCCAGCGCCGAGCCGACATCCAGGCCCGACAGGGCGTCGGCGGCATCGGCGAGCTGGCCCGCGAGATCGCAGGCCTGGCGGCGCAGGGCCTCGAAGCTCTCCTGCTCCATGGCCAGCGCCCGGTCGCCGGCCTGGGAGATCCGGGCGTCGAGCTCGGCCAGCTCGCCGGTCGTGAAGCGGACCTGGTTGGCGGTGGTCTGGCGGTGGATGAACAAGGTGCTGAGCGGCGGCTGCATCAGGGCGTCCGCCTGTTTCGCCGTGCAGTCCACGAAGTAGCCGAGCACGGCGTTGTGGCGGATGCGGAGCGCCACGCCGCTGTCCTTCTGCAGCCGGCTCTCCAGTGCCGCGATGACCCGGCGGCTATCGTCCCGCAGTGAGCGGGTTTGATCGAGTTCCGGCCGGTAGCCGGCGGCGATGAAACCGCCGTCGCGGGCGGACAGGGGCAGCTCCAGTTCGAGGGCGGTGCGTAGCGTCCTGAACAGCTGCTCCAACGCGGGTTGGGTCGAAAGGCTTAGGGCGGCCAGCGCTTCGCTGATCCCGACCGGGGGGACGTCGAGGGGGCCGTGAAGGGTGGCGAACAGGGCGCAGATGTCCTCGCCCGCCGCCAAGCCAGCGCGTACGGCGCCCAAGTCACGCGGGCCGCCGCGGCCGAGCGCCAGACGAGAGAGGGACCGCGCCATGTCAGCGGAGCTTTTCAGCACCTCTCGCAATCGGGCGCGAAGTCCGGGGCGCTCCACAAAATGCTGCACCGCATCAAGGCGGACATTGATGCGGGCGACATCCAGCAGAGGTCGGGCCAGGCGGTCGGCCAGCTTGCGGGCGCCGGCGGCGGTGAGGGTGCGGTCCACGGCCGAGAGCAGGCTACCCTCCCGCGCGCCGCCCTGGGTGCGCTCCAGCTCCAGCGAAACGCGTGTCGCGGGGTCGATGGACATGACGTCTGCGGCCGCGCCGCGGCGGGGGGCGCGCAAGGCGGGGAGCCTGCCTGCCTGGGTGGTCTCCAGGTGGGCGGCGATGAGGCCAAGCGCGCCGACCTCCAGCAGGGTCAGCGCGCCGAAGCCGTCGAGCGTGTCGACGCCGTAGAGCCGCTTCACCCGCGCCTCGGCCCCCGCGGGGTCAGCCAGGGCTGCGGCCATCGGCTGGACGGCGCCGCCGGAAGACTTCAGGGCCTCGGCCGAGGCCTCGTCGGCGAACAGGCGCTCCACCGCCAGCACTTCAGACGGGCGGAGCGCGGCCAGGCTGGGGCCGAGCGCCGCCTTGTCCATGATAAGGCATTCCACCTCGCCGGTGGAGAGCTCGACGCTGGCGAGCGCCGCCTGGGCGCCCTTCACCGCGACAGCCGCCAGCCGGTTGGCGCCGCGGGCGTCGAGCAGCGTGTCCTCGGTCAGGGTGCCGGGGGTCAGCACCCGGACCAGCTCGCGCCGGACCACCGCCTTGTACCCGCCGCGCTTTTTGGCCTCGGCGGGGTCCTCCATCTGCTCGCAGACGGCGACCTTGAAGCCCTGGCGGATCAGCTTGGCGAGGTAGGGCTCCATGGCGTGGACGGGCACGCCCGCCATGGGAATGTCCTGGCCGGCGTGCTTGCCGCGGTGGGTTAGGGCGATGCCGAGCGCCTGCGCGGCGGTCTTGGCGTCCTCGAAGAACAGCTCGTAGAAGTCGCCCATGCGGAAGAAGAGCAGGGCGTCCGGCTGCGCCGCCTTGGCGGCCAGGAACTGCGCCATCACCGGCGTGGTGTCGGCGGCGGGCGCGAAGGCGGAAGGCGCGGTCATGCCCGCGCAAGGCTAGAGGGAGTTGGTGAGGGGTTGAACCCTCTTGTGCGCGGCGGCGACCGCTCGACTTCGGTTCTCATCCCCTTTGCGAGAGCCAAATGCTGGACAAGCGACCTTACGCCGACGGCGCGCCCGGTGCGTGTGCGAGAATGCGTCGCCGACCAGGACAGCTATACCGGCTGAGTCGTGAAGCCACCAATGGCGCAAGCGTCCCTTTCTTCGCGAGCCGCCCGTCGTCTTACCCCTACATCACCTCCCAGATGTCTCGCGCATACTCGCTGATCGTGCGGTCGGAGGAGAACCAGCCGACGCCCGCGGTGTTGCGGATGGCCTTGCTCCACCAGGCGGCGGGGGTGCGCCAGAGCGCGTCCACCTCGCGCTGGGCGCGGGTGTAGGCGTCGAAGTCAGCGCAGAGCATGAAGCGGTCATCGTTGTAGAGTTCAGCCACCAAACCCGAATAACGGGCCGGGTCGTCTGGCGAGAAGACGCCCGAGGCGATGGCGGTCAGGGCCTGAGACAGCTCGCGGGACTGGGCGATGCAGTCGGCGGGATGGTAGCCGGCCTGGCGGCGGCCGGCGACCTCGTCCGCGGTCAGGCCGAAGATGAAGATGTTGTCCGGCCCCACCCGGTCCCTGATTTCGATGTTGGCGCCGTCGAGCGTGCCGATGGTCAGGGCGCCGTTCAGGGCCAGCTTCATGTTGCCGGTGCCCGAGGCCTCCATGCCGGCGGTGGAGATTTGCTCGGACAGGTCGGCGGCGGGGACGATCCGCTCGGCCAGCGACACGTTGTAGTTGGGGACGAAAACAAGTTTCAGCAGGTCCTGGGTAGACGTGTCGGCATTGACCCGGCGAGCCACATCGTTAGCGAGCTTTATGATCAGCTTGGCGTTATGGTAGCTCGAGGCCGCCTTACCCGCGAAGATCTTGACCCGCGGCGCCCAGTCGCGCTCGGGGTGCGATCGGATGTCGTCGTAGAGGGCGACCGTCTCGACGATGTTGAGCAGCTGGCGCTTGTATTCGTGAATCCGCTTGATCTGAACGTCGAACATCGCGTCCGGGTCAAGCCTCACAGCGATATGGCGGCGGATGTGGTCGGACAAGGCCGCCTTGTTGGCTCGTTTCACCGCGGCGAACCTGGCCTGGAAGTCGCCCTCGTCGGCATGAGCCTCCAGCGCGGACGTCGCCTCGGTTCGATCCAGGAAAGCGTCGCCGATGGTCTCGCGAAGCAGGCCGGTGAGCGCCGGGTTGCACTGCTGCAGCCAGCGCCTGGGCGTGATGCCGTTGGTCTTGTTGTTGATGCGCTCCGGGTACAGACGATGGAGGTCGGCGAACACCGTCTGCTTCATCAGCCGGGTGTGCAGGGCCGCGACCCCATTGACGCTGTGGGCCCCGGCGAAGGCAAGGTTGGCCATGCGCACCCGCCGCTCGCCGCTTTCGTCGATCAGCGAAATGGCGGAGATCGCCCGGTCGTCCGCCCACGGACGGCTTCGGGCTTCTCGCAGCAGCCGGGCGTTGATGGCGTAGATCAGCTGCATGTGGCGGGGCAGGAGCCGCTCGAACATGGGCAGCGGCCAGGTTTCCAATGCCTCGGGCAAGAGCGTGTGGTTGGTGTAGCCGAAGGTTGCCTGGGTGATTCGCCAGGCCTCGTCGAACTCCAGGTCATGCACGTCGACGAGCAGCCGCATCAGCTCGGCCACCGACACTGCGGGGTGGGTGTCGTTGAGCTGGATGGCGGCCTTGTCAGCCAGGGTGCGGATGTCGCCGAAATACTGCATGTGGCGGCGCACCACGTCCTGCAGCGAAGCCGACGAGAAGAAATATTCCTGGCGCAGGCGCAGCTCCTGCCCGGCCGGGTGGGCGTCAGCGGGGTAGAGGACGCGGGTCAGTTGCTCCGCTCGGTTGCTGTCGGCCAAGGCGGCGGCATAGTCGCCGGCGTTGAAGGCCTCGAGCTTCAGCGGGTCCACCGCCTGGGCGGTCCATAGGCGAAGCGTGTTCACCCGCACGCCCCGCCAGCCGACCACCGGCGTGTCCACGGCCGTGGCGATCACCCGCTCGGCCGGGCGCCACTTGGCCCCCCCCGTGTCGGTGCTCACCACCTCGCCGCCGAAGCCGATGTGATAGCTGCTCTCGCGGCGCTCGAACTCCCAGGGATCGCCGTGGGCCAGCCACGTCTCGGGCAGCTCCACCTGCCAGCCGTCATCGATGCGCTGGCGGAACATGCCGTTGACGTAGCGGATGCCGTAGCCGTAGGCGGGCAGGTCCAGGGAGGCGAGGCTCTCCATGAAGCAGGCGGCGAGCCGGCCCAGGCCGCCGTTGCCGAGCGCCGCGTCCGGCTCGATCTCCTCGATGGCGGCGAGGTCCACGCCGAGGGAGGCGAGCGCCTCGCGCACCTCCTCGTTCATGCCGAGGTTGGTGAGGGCGTCGCGGAGCAGCCGCCCGATCAGGAACTCCAGGCTGAGATAATAGACCCGCTTGGCGCCGGCGCCATGGGCGGACCGGGTGGAGGCCATCCAGCGGTCGATGATCTGGTCCCGCACGGTCAGGATGGTGGCCGCAAGCCAGTCGTGCGGCCGGGCGGCCCTGACGTCCTTGCCGACGCGGTAGGTGAGGCTGGCGACGATCCGCTCGGCCAGCGGGGTGGGTGCGGCGGGCGGCTTGGGATCGGGCAAGGTCACGTCCGACAGGGCTGGATGGTCCTGCACAGTATGGCAAGTCCGGAGCGGCGGCAGACGGAAGCGACGGCGCGGATGCACATCATCCTCAGGCTCCAATCGGCTTCAGCTCGGAGCCGAGCGGGGCCGCGTGCGAGGCGCTGCGGCCCCCCCGGAACAGGATGCGCGCCGCGTAGAAGAGCGCGACCAGCGGGATCATCCATTGCAGGACGTCCAGCGCGGGGGTGGACTCGCAGAGCGCCTGCACGGTCACCCCCAGCAGGCGGACCACGAGGGCGAGCAAGGCGGCGATCCCGATGCGCCGCGCATAGCCCAGCCGGCTGAACCCGCCGCCGAGCACCGCGATCAAGGCGAACAGCACAAAGAGCGGGATGTACATCGGCGCGGTGAGGCGTGAGTTCCACTCGGCCGACATCTTCTTGCGCAACGGCTTGTTCAGTCCAGCCTTCGGGTCGGGGAAGACCAGCTCGTGCAGGTACATGTCGGACGGTTTGTAGGCGAGCACGTCGGCGGTGTTGACATAGGGCGTCAGGTCCAGGGTGTATTCATCGAACTTGAGAAAGTTCAGCACGCCGGTAGGGCTGAACTGCTCGTTGGAGCCCTGCCGCATCACCAACACCGGCGCCCCGCCCTTGCGCACGATGACCCCGCTTTTTGCGTCATAAGTCGCCGAACTATGGTCGGTTCGGAGCTGGTGGATGAACAGGTTATGCAGTCGATTTTCCGCATCCACGCGCTGGGCGTAGACGGTCAGGCCGCCGGGGCTTTCGCTGAACTGGCCCTCCTTGACCAGGCTTCCGACCAGGTCGGTGCGGGCCTTGAACAGCTCCTCGCGGGTGATGCGGCCGCAGAGAGGCGCCAGCCACAGGCTGATCACCAGCATGACCATGGCCGCCCAGGCGCAAAGGCGCAGGGCGGGACTGGCGACCTGCCAGCGGCTCATGCCCGCGGCGAAGCAGACCACGATCTCCTGCTCGGTGTGCAGCTTGTTGACCGTGAACAGGGTGGCCACGAAGGCCGCGATCGGCAGCACGAAGCTGATCAGGTTGGGGATGGTCAGCGACACCAGCCGTAGAAACAGCCACGCCGCCTGACGCTGGCTGACCACGATGGTCAGCAGCTGCAGGCTGCCGCTGAGCACGGCCACCCCGGTCAGGGCCGCGGTGGCGGCCAGCGTGGGGAGCAGCAGTTCCCTGAACAGGTAGCGTTGGACGAAGAGCATGCTGGAGAGCCAGGGGGTCCGGCGACTGGATTTGGCCCCTTGGACCGGAAAGGAAGGCCGCGCACAAGCTTTGCGGGAGGTCGCCGGTGAGGCGCGGCTCAGCCTGTCCGCCTCGCCGCACCCTGCTGCATCGCCGTGTTGAAGGCGCGCACCGCTGCGGCGGGACCTTCCGGATAGTCCCAGACGCCGGCGCTGACGGCCAGGAAGTCGGCGCCCGCCCGGGCGAGGCCCTCCGCCGTCTGCACGGTGATCCCGCCGATGGCGACGCACGGCGTCAGCATGGCCGCCTGCCAGGCGGTGAGCAGCTCAGGCTCTGCCCGGTGACTGGCCGGCTTGGTGGCGGTGTCGAAGAAGGCGCCGAAGGCGACGTAGTCCGCGCCCGCTTCCGCCGTCTCCAGCCCCAGGTGGAAGCTGTCATGGCAGGTGACGCCCACCATGCCCTGGCGGCCGACGGACCGGCGCGCTTCACCGTAGCTGGCGTCCTGCTGGCCCACATGCACGCCGTCGCAGCCGAGCCGCGCGGCGAGGTCGGGCCGGTCGTTCAGGATCACCGCAACGCCCCGGGGCTGGGCGAGGGGGGCCAAGACCTCGACGGCCCGGGCGATCGCCTGATCGTCCACGTCCTTCAGCCTGATCTGCAGCGCGGCCACGTCGCCGGCGTCGAGCGCCTGTTCCAGGCAGGCGGCGAACGCGCCCAGGTCCGGCAGGGTCGGCGGAGTGATCAGGTACAGGCGGCAGGCGGGCGCATCCATCCCGCTCGCTTGAACGGACTGGTCATGCGGGTCAAGCCGCAGCCCTACCTGTGCTTGGCGGGGTAGGGCTGGGCGGCGGAGAGGCTGACGAGGTCGTGGGTGGCGCCGGCCATGCCCACGATGATGAACTGCACCGCCATGGCGGTGAGGATCAGCCCCAGCACCCGCACCACGATGGTCATGCCGATCTTGCCGAGCACCCGCGAGACCAGCCGGCTGGCGACGAAGACCAGGCACGTGACCGCCGACACGGCGAAGATGCCGCCTACTCCGGCCGCATAGCCGCGCCAGCCCATCGGCCGCGCCTCGCCCGCATAGATCACCGCGGCCGAGATGGCGCCCGGCCCCACCAGCAGCGGCATGCCGAAGGGCACGATCAGGTCCTCGAACCGCCGCCGGGCGTAGGTGCGGGCGTCCAGCGACTCGCCCGCCTCGTGCGCCACCTCGGCGAACATGGTAGAGAAGTCGTCGCGCGCCATGTTCAGCCCCATCAGCAGCAGCATCAGCCCGCCCGCGATCCGGAAGGCCGGCATGGAGATGCCGAAGAACTTCAGCATGCCGAGGCCCGTGAGGAAGAAGGCCGACATGAACACGAAGGTGAACAGGGCCACATACAGGGCGATGCGCCTCTGGGCCGCGGCCGGCGCGGCCGAGGTGGCGGCGGCGAACAGCGGCACCATGCCCACGGGGTCGATCAGCGCAAACAGCGCGATGAAGATGTTGACCCCGAACGTCCACGGTCCCACCGGCCGCCCTCCCTTACCCGGCATGCGCCGGCGCGCCCTCTTGCAGCATAGCTCGCCCCACAAGTCTCCGGGGCATCACCAAAAGAGCCGCCCGTGACCGCCGACCCGCGCCTGATCTGCCCGCTCGACCTGCCCGACCGCGCCTCGACCGAGGCGATGGTGGAGCGCATCGGCGACGCGATCAGCTTCTACAAGATCGGCCTGGAGCTGCTGGCCACCGACGGCATGGCCCTGGCGCGCGAGCTCAAGGCCGACGGCCGACAGGTGTTCACCGACTGGAAGCTTCACGACATCGGCGAAACGGTGCGCCGCGCCACGGCCGCCATCACGGCCACCGGCGCCTGCGACTTCCTCACCGTCCACGCCGAGCCCCAGGTGCTGGCCGCCGCGGTGAAGGGCCGCGACGGCGACAGGCAGGTGAAGATCCTCGGCGTCACCGTGCTGACCAGCCTGACCGAAGACGACCTGGCCGATCTGAGCTACGGGCTGAAGCTGGACGCCCTTGTCGAGCGCCGGGTGCGCCAGACCCTGGACGCCGGCGCCGACGGCGTGGTGGCCAGCCCGCACGAGGCGGCGCAGGCCCGCCGCATCAGCGCTGAGGCGGGCCGGCCCGACTTCCTGGTGGTGACGCCGGGCGTGCGGCCGAGCTGGGCGGCGAAGAACGACCAGGCCCGCGCCGCCACCCCGGCCCAGGCCCTGGCCGCAGGCGCCAGCCACCTGGTCAGCGGCCGCCCGATCACCCACGCCGCCGATCCCCGCGCCGCCGCCAACGCCATCGTGGCCGAGATGGCGGAACGCGCCGCCGCCTGAACGCTTTCGCTCCCGCCCGGTGTCGGGCGGTCAGTCGAGTGGCGTTGCATGTCGAGTCTCGAGGACGAACGCTTCATGCGCGAGGCGATGCGTGTCGCCACCGAGCGGAGCGCGGACCCGAGCGTTTCCCCCATAGGCTGCGTTATCGTGAAAGACGGCCAGATCATCGCCACCGAACGCAACCGGGTGGAGGACGACCACGACCCCACCGCCCATGCCGAGATCACCGCCATCCGCGCCGCAGGCGCCAAGCTTCAGGACCCCGAGCTGCGCGGTGCGGTGCTCTACAGCACGCTGCAGCCCTGCGGCATGTGCACCATGGCGTCGATCTGGTCGAAGGTGGGACGGGTGGTGTTCGGCGCGGGGCGAGAGGACGTGCACCGGATGTATTTCGAGGACCGCCACATCGACACGATGCAGTTTATCGAGGACGCCTACCGCCACGACCTTACCATCGAGGGCGGCGTGCTGCGGGCGGAGTGCGCGGCGCTCTACTACGGCCCGCACGACCACCCGCCGTTGGAAGAGCAGGGGAACTTATAGGACGGACGCTGGACTCGCCCGGCTCACATGAGGCGCTGCTGGCGTTGATCCTTAAGCTCTCAATGCCTTCGGAACGTTCAGGCGTTCCCGATCGTCGCCGGCCCACCCTGCGCCCGCTGGGCGGCGTAGACGGCGGCGAAGTCTATGGGCTCCAGGTGGAAGGGCGGGTAGCCGCCCTCCGCCGTCATGTCCGAGATGATCCGCCGGGCGTAGGGGAAGAGGAAGCGCGGGCATTCGATCAGCAGCACCAGCTCCAGCTGGTCCTCCGGAAAGTTCTGCAGCTCGAACAGGCCGCCATAGACCAGCTCGATCTGGAACACCGTCTCGGCCTGGCGGGTCGCCTTGGCGCTGAGCTTCAGGTCCACCTCGTAATAGCCGTCCGGCCGGCCCTTGGCGCTCATCTCCACGCCCATGTCGATGGCCGGCGGCTCCGCCCCCTGGCGAAGAGAGTCCGGCGCGTTGGGGTTTTCGAAAGACAAGTCGCGCGTAAACTGCGCCAGGATGCGGATCATCGGCCCTTGCGGACCTCCAGGACCGTTCGGGCCGAGCGCATTGGGGTTCGGCGGCGGGAAGTCGGTCACGTCGGTGATCTCTGAAGACGGCGGGCTCGGGAGAGCGGGGTCGCTAACACGAGGAGGCTTGGCCATGCAACGTCGTGCGCGGATGGACCTGACGCGGACCCTGGAAGCGCCTATATGCAGGCGGCGGATCGTCGCGAACCTTGACCTTTATCGCGGTTAGCCCCTTGCAAGTCGTAGAACTCCTCCTCGCCGCCGCCTTCGCCGCCGTCGTGCTGTTCCAGCTCTATTCGGTGCTGGGCCGGCGCATGGGACGTCAGCCGCAGGACGCCAGCAAGCTCGGCCTCGCCAAGGTGCTGACCCCCCGCGGACCCGCGGGGGCGACCGACACGGCCGCGCCCATCCAGCCCACCGGCGTCGGCGCCCTGAAGGCGCGTGATCCGAGCTTCGACCCCCAGCGCTTTCTCAGCGGCGCCCGCACCGCCTACGAGCAGATCGTCAAGGCCTACGCGGCGGGCGATCGCGGCGTGTTGAAGGGCCTGACCTCCAGCACCGTGTTCGGCGCCTTCGAGCGCGGCCTGGCCCAGCGCGAGGCGGCGGCCCGCACCGAGCAGGTGGAATTCCTGCAGCCGCCCCGCGCCGACCTGGACGACGCCTCAGTGAACGGCGAGACCGCGCGGGTGCGGGTTCGCTTCCTGTCGGAGCTGCGCTCGCGCACTAAGGACGCCGCGGGTGAGGCGGTGGACGACCGCCGCACCGCCGAGTTCTGGACCTTTGAGCGCCTGGTCACCAGCCGCGACCCCAACTGGACCTTGGCCCGGGTGGAGGCTGCGGAGGCCTGATGGCCGTTGCGCCGGGCCGCTCGCGGGCGGCCCTTGCCCTTGGCCTCCTCTACGCGGCCGCCCTGGCTGGCTGTGCGCCCACCCAGCTCGCAGGGTCGCCGGCCTATGCGCCAGCGCCGCGGGTCGCACCCCAGACCCCCCGTTCGGCCGGCGGCGAGGGCGTCTCCGACCTGGCCAACCTGCCCGGCTGGGCGGACGAGGACCACTCCGCGGCGCTGGCGGCGTTCCAGGCCGGCTGCGTGTCGGCGGCCGCGCCCGGCATGCAAGCTGTCTGCACGCGCGCCCGGGCGCTCGGCCGGGTCGACGATCCCGCCGCCCGTGTGTTCTTCGAAACTAATTTTCGACCTATGATCCTGCCGGGCCCCGGCCTGCTCACAGCCTATTTCGCACCGGAATACCCCGCTCGCAGCATGCCCGGAGGCGGCTTTTCCGCCGCGCTCAGGGGCAGGCCCGCCGACCTCGTCTACCCGCCAGGCGACGCCACCGACCCGTCAAGCCACAAGCCGCTCGCGCGCCAGCTCGGCGATGGCGGGCAGACCTGGCCCTACCCTGCCCGCGCCGGCATCGAGCTCACCCCCGCCACCGACGCCCTGGCCTACATGCGGCCCGAGGACCTGTTCTTCCTGCAGATCCAGGGCTCGGGCGTGCTCACCTTTCCCGACGGGCGGCGGATGAAGGCCAGCTATGCGGCCGACAACGGCCGGCCGTTCGTGCCCATCGCCTCGGCCATGGTGCGCCGGGGCGAGCTGGAGCGGGACCGGGCCTCGGGCTCCGCCATTCGCGCCTGGCTGCGCGCCCATGCCGGCGCTGAGGCCCAGTCGGTGATGGACCTCAACCCCCGCTACGTCTTCTTCAACCTGACCCCCGACGACGGGCGCGAGCCGGCCGGGGCGGCCGGCCTGCCCCTGACGCCTGGGCGCGCCGTGGCCGTCGACCCCGCCTGGCACCCCTATGGCGAGCCCTACTGGATCGACGCCGCCGCCCCGACCCTCAGCGGCGCGGTGAAGACCTATCGCCGCCTGGTGATGGCGCTGGACACCGGATCGGCCATCCGGGGCGACGTGCGGGCCGACCTCTATCTGGGCCGGGGCGAGGCGGCAGGGCTTGAGGCGGGGCGGGTGCGCCATACCTTGCTGATGGTGAGGCTGGTCCCGGTCGCCGGGGGCGGAGCCTCGGCGCGCGAAGCAGGAGCGGGTCATGAAGCGGCCCCTGCGTCCGGAGGAGACTAGGCTCTGGGCGGTGGTCACCGCCACCGTGCGGCCATCCCCAGGTCGGGCGGCGCCGAAGCTGGCGGCTCCCTCCCCTGCACCCTCTGCAGCCCCAGCGGTCGGGCCGGCGAAAGTCGCCAGACCGGGCTCGGCGCCCAGGCCCAAGGCCGCCGCCAAGCCGCCCGCGCTGGACCCCCAGGGCATCGAGCCCAGGCGCAAGCATAGGATCGCGCGGGGCCGCGAGGTGATCGAGGCCCGCCTCGATCTGCACGGCCTGGACCAGGACCGCGCCCGCACCCGCCTGCTCGACTTCCTGCTCGACGCCCAGGCCGCCGGCGCCCGCGCCGTGCTGGTGATCACCGGCAAGGGCTATGCCGGCCAGGGGGTGCTCCGCCGCCGCACGCCGGAATGGCTGGCCGACCCGCGGTTGCGAGGCGTGGTGGCCGGCCTGTCGCCGGCGGAGGCGCACCACGGCGGCGACGGCGCCTACTACATCGCCCTCAGGCGCAAGGCGCAATGAGCGGGAGACCGAAGTTGCCCCGGCGCCCCGTACGGCTATAAGTCGCCTTCCACCCGACGCCGCCGTTCCCGGAATCCGCATGTCCTCTTCCTTCGACGTCGCCGCCGTCGGCAACGCCATCGTGGACGTGCTGGCGCCGGCCAGCGACGAATTCCTGAGCGGCGAGAACCTCGCCAAGGGCGCCATGATGCTGATCGACGCCGAGCGCGCGTCGAGCCTCTACACGTGCATGGCGGCGGGCGTCGAAGCCTCAGGCGGCTCGGCGGGCAACACCGTGGCCGGGGTGGCGAGCCTCGGCGGCCGCGCCGCCTACGTCGGCAAGGTCGCCGACGACACGCTGGGCGAGGTGTTCCGCCACGACATCACCGCCATCGGCGTCCACTTCCGCCCCACACCGTCCAAGGGACCGGAGGGCACCGGCCGCTGCCTGGTCAACGTCACCGAAGACGGCCAGCGCACCATGTGCACCTATCTGGGCGCCGCCAACGCGCTCACGCCCGAAGACGTCGATCCGCAGCTGATCGAGGCGGCGGAGATCATCTACCTGGAAGGCTACCTGTTCGACCCGCCCGCCGCGCGCGAGGCCTTCGCCAAGGCGGCGGGGATCGGGCGCAAGGCCGGGCGGCGCGTGGCCCTGACGCTGTCGGACGCCTTCGTGGTGGAGCGTCACCGCGACGCCCTGCTCGACTTCATCGGGGCCAACGCCGACATCGTCTTCGCCAACGAGGCCGAGGCCATGGCGCTGTTCCAGACCCAGGACTTCGACGAGGCGCTGAAGGCGCTGTCCGCCAAGGTCGCCACCGTGGTGGTCACCCGCGGGGCTCAGGGATCGGTGATCGTGACAGGCGGTGCGACCACCGCCGTCGAGGCCGCGCCTGTCGGCAAGGTGGTGGATACCACCGGCGCTGGTGATCAATACGCCGCCGGCGTGCTCTACGGCCTGGCCCGCCACCTCGATCCGCGCACCTGCGGCCGGCTCGGCGCCCTGGCGGCGGTGGAGGTGATCGCGCACTACGGGCCCCGGCCCCAGACGCCGCTGAAGGCCCTGGCCGAAGCCGCCGGCCTGATCTAGGCCGAAGGCAGGAGACCCCCATGGCCGACGGCTCGCAGGTCACCGCTCACCGCACCGCCGAAGTGCGGCGCGACACCAAGGAGACCCAGATCCGGGTCCGGGTCGACCTGGACGGGATCGGCGCCTCCACCATCACCACCGGGATCGGCTTCTTCGACCATATGCTTGACGGCTTCGCCCGCCACTCCGGCATCGACCTGGAGGTCGAGACCCGGGGCGACCTGCACATCGACATGCACCACACAGTGGAGGACACCGGCATCGCGCTGGGCCTCGCGGTGAAGCAGGCGCTGGACGGCTTCAGGGGCGTGCGCCGCTTCGGGGCGGCCTACATCCCCATGGACGAGACCCTGACCCGCTGTGCGCTGGACCTGTCCAACCGGCCCTACCTGATCTGGAAGGTCGCCTTCCCGCGCGACAAGGTCGGCGAGATGGACACTGAGCTGTTCAAGGAGTTCCACCACGCCTTCGCCATGAACGCCGGCGCCTGCGTGCACCTGGAGACGTTGTACGGCGAGAACAGCCACCACATCGCCGAGAGCGGCTTCAAGGCTCTGGCCCGCGCGCTCCGCCAGGCCGTTGAGCTCGATCCGAAGACGCAAGGCGCCGCCCCTTCCACCAAGGGCGTGCTCTGAGCCGCTCATGCCCACCGTCGCCCTGATCGACTACGGCTCGGGCAACCTGCGCTCGGCGGAGAAGGCGCTCGCCCGGGCGGCCGGGACGCTCTCTCGCGGCCACGAGGTCGTGGTGACCGACGCGCCGGATGTGATCGCCCGCGCCGACCGGATCGTGCTGCCGGGCGTGGGCGCCTTCTCCGCCTGCATGGACGCGCTGGAACAGCGGCCGGGTCTGTTGGAGGCGATGACTGACGCAGTGCAGACGCAGGGCCGCCCGTTCCTCGGCGTCTGCGTCGGCATGCAGCTACTGGCCTCGCGAGGACTGGAGTTCGGACCCCGCGCCGGGCTGGACTGGATCAAGGGAGAGGTGCGGCGGCTCGAACCGGGCGAGGACGCGTTGAAGGTGCCCCATGTGGGCTGGAACGACGTCTCCGCCCTGCCTCACCCGCTGTTCCGAGAGGCGTCCACCTCCCAGATGTACTTCACCCACTCATATGTGTTCGACCCGACCGACCCGGGCGTCGTACTTGCGGTCAGCGACTATGGGGGGACCATCACGGCAGCGGTGGCGAACGCCAATGTCGCCGGTGTGCAGTTCCACCCCGAGAAGTCTCAAGGCGCAGGGCTTGCGCTGATCGCGCGCTTCCTGGAGTGGCGGCCTTGATCCTCTATCCGGCCATCGACCTGAAGGGCGGCCAGTGCGTGCGCCTGCTCAAGGGCGACATGGGCCAGGCCACCGTGTTCAACGACGACCCCGCCGACCAGGCCCGCCGCTTCGCCGCCGAGGGCTTCTCCTGGCTGCACGTGGTGGACCTGGACGGCGCCATCGAGGGGCGCTCGGTGAACGAGGTCGCCGTCCACGCCATCCTGCAGACCGCCGCCATCCCGGTGCAGGTCGGCGGGGGTGTACGGAGCCTCAGGGATGTGGCCGCCTGGATCGAGGCCGGCGTCAGCCGCGTGATCCTGGGAACCGCCGCGGTCAACAATCCCGAGCTGGTGCGCCAAGCCGCCGCCGAGTTCCCCGAGCAGGTGGCCGTGGCCATCGACGTGCGTCATGGCAAGGTGGCTGTCGCCGGCTGGGTCCAGACGTCCGAACTCGACCCCACCGACCTGGCGCGGCGGTTCGAGGATGCGGGCGTCGCCGCCCTGATCGTCACCGACATCGGCCGAGACGGCACGCTCGCCGGCGTCAACGTGCCCGAGATCGGCGCGGTGGCGGACGCCGTGGCCATCCCGGTGATCGCTTCAGGCGGCGTAGCGGGGGTGGACGACATCCTTCGACTCAAGCGGCGCGTGGGCGCACCCATCTCAGGCGCCGTCCTGGGCAAGGCGCTCTACACCGGGGCGCTGGACGCTCGTGCAGCCCTGGCGGCGGCGCGGCGCTGAGCCTTGCTCAAGGTGCGCGTCATCCCCTGCCTCGACGTGAAGGACGGGCGCGTGGTGAAGGGCGTGAACTTCACCTCGCTCCGCGACGCGGGCGATCCGGTGGAACAGGCGCAGGCCTATGACGAAGCCGGGGCCGACGAACTCATGTTTCTGGACATCACCGCCTCGTCCGACGGCCGGTCCGCCATGCTCGACATGATCGCACGGACCGCCGACGCCTGCTTCATGCCCCTGGCGGTTGGAGGGGGGGTGCGCACGGTGGAGGATGCTCGCCGGCTGCTCCGCTCGGGCGCGGACAAGGTTTCGGTCAACACCGCGGCGGTGGAGAACCCGCAGCTGATCGCCGCCTGCGCCGACGCCTTCGGCGAGCAGTGCGTGGTGGCCGCCATCGATGTGAAGCAGGTCGAGGCCGGGCGCTGGGAGGTGTTCACCTACGGCGGCAGGAAAGCCACCGGGCTGGACGCGCTGGACTACGCCGCCACCGCCGTAACCTGCGGCGCAGGCGAAATCCTCCTGACCTCCATGGATCGGGACGGCGTGAAGGGCGGCTACGACATCGCGCTGCTCAAGCGGTTCAGCGAGGCCGTTCCGATCCCGGTGATCGCCTCGGGTGGCGCGGGCTCGGCCCAGCACATGGTGGAGGCGGTGCGTGACGGCGGCGCCTCGGCGGTGCTGGCGGCCTCGATCTTCCATTTCGGCGAGGTGAGCCTCAGCGAGGCCAAAGCGGCCATGGCGGCGGCCGGCCTGCCGGTGCGGGATCTGAGATGAGTGGCTCGTTCGACCGCCTGGCTCGTGCGCTGCAGCGGCTGGACGACACGATCAAGGCGCGACAGGGCGCGGACCCCGCCAGCTCCTACACCGCCCATCTGCTTGCGGGAGGCGTCGCGCGGGCGGCCAAGAAGTTCGGCGAGGAGGCGGTGGAGACGGTAGTCGCCGCCATGCAGGACGATCCGGACGCCCTGGCGGAGGAGAGCGCAGACCTGCTCTACCACTGGCTGGTGCTGCTGACCGCGTCAGGCGTCACGCTGGATACGATCGCCGCCAGGCTGGAGGCGCGTGAAGGCCGCTCCGGCATCGAGGAGAAGGCGTCGCGCGCCAGGGCTCCCGACAGCACAGGGGGCTAG
>NZ_CAHJWH010000024.1 GCF_903642205.1 Caulobacter sp. S45
TGCGCGAGGCGAGGACCAGCGCGCTCACTCCAGCGCCTCCACAGCGCCCGACGCCGTGCGGGTGTTCAGCAGGTTGATGATGGCCGCAGCCGTCTCCTCGACAGACCGGCGCGTGACGTCGATCACGGGCCAGCCCTGCGCCTCGAACAGGCGGCGTGCGCGCACCGTCTCCTCGCGCACGGCGTCGATGTCCACATAGGTGCTCTCGCGGGTCTCGTTCAGCGACAGCAGGCGGTTGCGGCGGATCTGGATCAGACGGTCGGGCGACACCAGCAGCCCTACGATCATCGGGCGGGTGGCCGCGAATAGCTTCGCGGGCAAGGGCGCGCCGGGCACCAGCGGGACGTTGGCCGCCCGCACGCCCCGATGGGCGAGATAGATGCTCGTGGGGGTCTTGGAGGTCCGGCTGACGCCAACCAGGATTACGTCTGCAGCCTCCAGGTCCTGGCCGCCCTGCCCGTCGTCGTGGCCGATGGCGTAGTTCAACGCCTCGATCCGATTGAAGTAGTCATTGTCCAGCGCGTGCTGGACACCCACCCGCGTGGTCAGGGATGCACCGAGATAGCGCCCGAAGGCCGCTGTCATCGGGTCCAGCGCAGCAATGCAGGGGCATTCCAGCCGGCGGCAACCCTCCTCCAGACCCACCCGCATTTCGCGGTCCACGATCGTGTGCACCACCACGCCGGGCGCCGAGTCCACTTCCTTGAGCACCCGCTCAAGCTGTCGAGGGGAGCGGATCAGCGGGTAGATGTGCTCGATAGGCAGCACGTTGTCGAAGCGCGCGCAGACAGCCTTGGTGATGGCGTTCAGCGTCTCGCCGGTGGAGTCCGAGATCAGGTGGACGTGAAAATAGGTGGCGAGGCGCTGGGCTGGGCTCATGAGGGCCTTGGCGCTCGGCGCCTGGTGGTTCGAGGTGCTGCGGTCGGTCGCAGCCGATAGCTGGGGACTTCGGCAGGGGATATTGCCCCGCGAGCCTGGGGATTGAAACCACCGCGGCCGCACTCACCGCGCAAAAAGCACCCCGCCTGTGACACGTTCCGGACAAGAAGGTTGCCAGATCGTTAATGGCGCCCAGGTGGACAGCCTGTGCGCAGCGTCGCCAGTCGATCGGAAGTTCCCCAGCCTTCCCTCGGCCCGTAGCTGCGTCCGGACGGTCTCAACCTATTGAACCGGCAGATGTAGTCAGCAGTTGCGAGCGATCTTAACAGGTGAGGCCGGCTGTCGCATCCAGGTCAAGGGAGCTGTGGCAGGATCAGGATCGAGGCCGGAATAGAGCGGCGACGCTCCACAGTCTCCACCGGTCTTCTAACCTCCTCCCGCTTCTTAACGACTTGTTAAGATTAAGGAGCAGGGCGGAGCGCTTGAGCTGGACGGCTGCAGGGGCTCTAAGCAGACCATGACCGACATCACGGCCGAGCCCCGCCTCCTGCACGCCCAGCCCGAAACGGCCGTGAAGTCCCTGGCGAAGGTCATGCGGGAGGTGCTCGACCATGGATGAGGCCGTTCAGAGCGCCATTCCCGCCAGCGTCGCCGCCGTTCGCCGACGCCTTGCGGTGGTGATGTTCAATCTCGGAGGTCCGGACAGCCTGGACGCGGTCCAGCCCTTCCTGTTCAACCTGTTCAACGACCCGGCGATCATCGGCCTGCCCTGGCCGCTGCGTCCTCTGCTGGCCAGACTGATCTCGACGCGAAGGCGGGAGGAGGCCTGCGCCAACTATGCGGTCATGGGCGGCGCCTCGCCGCTGCTCCGCGAGACCCGGGCCCAGGTCGGCGAGCTGCAGGTCCGGTTGACCGAGACCCTGCCCCAGTTCGACACCCGATGCTTCATCGCCATGCGCTACTGGGAACCGTTCACCGAGGCTGCGGCCCGGGAGGTGGCGGCCTTCTCGCCGGACGAGATCGTCCTGCTGCCGCTCTATCCACAATATTCCACCACGACAACGGGATCGTCGGTCAAGGCCTGGCGCAAGGCCTACAAGGGACCTGGGCGCACGCACGAAATCTGCTGCTTCTTCGATACGCCGAGCCTGGCCGCCGCCCATGCCCATCACATACGCCAGACCTTCGAGACGGCGGGCAGTCCGAAGACCCTGCGGCTGCTGTTCTCGGCTCACGGCTTGCCGGAAAGCGTGATCAGGCGCGGCGACCCCTATCAGCACCAGGTGGAGCGTACCTGCGAGGCGATCATGCGCGAACTCGGCGGCCGCTGGGACTGGAGCGTCTGCTACCAGAGCCGGGTGGGGCCGATGAAGTGGATCGGTCCGTCGACGCCCGACGCGGTGACGCAGGCCGGCGCCGAAGGCAAGGGCGTGCTCGTCGTGCCCGTGGCCTTCGTCTCCGAACATATCGAGACGCTGGTGGAACTCGACCGCGACTACGCCTTGCTGGCCAAGGAGAAGGGTTGCCCTCTCTACCTCCGTGCGCCGGCGGTGGGGGTGCAGCCGGACTTCATCAACGGACTGGCGGGAAGCGTCGCGGCGGCCCTGTTCAAGACCGGCTGCGCGCCCGGCGGCGGCGCCTGCGAGAAGAGCTGGAGCCAGTGCCCTTATCACCGGCATGAGATCGCCGCGTGAACTACGACCTGTTCATCGGCCTGCAC
Organism: Caulobacter sp. S45; assembly: GCF_903642205.1. Classification (GTDB taxonomy): domain Bacteria; phylum Pseudomonadota; class Alphaproteobacteria; order Caulobacterales; family Caulobacteraceae; genus CAHJWH01. The sequence goes on from NZ_CAHJWH010000024.1 coordinate 2,600, forward strand.
ATCCTGTCGGTGATCGCCTGGATGGCGGGGCTGCTCTATCTGCCAAGGCTCTACGTCTATCATACGCGGGCTGAGCCCGGTTCGCAGATGGACGAGACGTTCCAGGAGATGGAACGAAAGCTCTACCGCTTCATCATGGTGCCGGCCTCCCTGGTGGCGCTGGCGCTGGGCCTGTGCCTGATCTGGATCGACAGCCACCTTCGCGGGGACGGGTTGCGGTTCCTCGGCTCGCCCTGGATGTCGGTGAAGCTGACCGGCGTGGTGCTGATGTTCGGCTATCAGGGGTTCCTGGGTAAGGCGCGGCGCGCCTTTGCGGCCGGGACGAACACCCGCTCCGAGAAATTCTGGCGCATGACCAACGAGATCCCGTTCGTGCTGGCCATCTTCATGGTGCTGGCCGTGGCCACCAAGTTCGGCGGAGGCTGAGCTGTCTGCTCCCCTTCGCTGCAGGAAGCAGGCCCGGCTCAGCTTGACGAACAAGGCTTCTTGTGGTCTGACTTTCACGTCCGGCGTGTCGCGCCGTTCCCCCGCCCCTACGACACCGCTGCAGGTCGATCCCGACCCGGCGGACGCACTCACATAGCGCTGGCTCATGAGCCGCGCCGGCCGGACCCGCTCCGCGCCGTCCTCCGTGCAAGAGCCCCCCATGTCTGACGACGCCCTGCTTGAAGTCTCGCCCGCAGCCGAGGTCGGCGCGGGCGCCGTCAACACCGAGCCCGCGAGCGGGATCACCCGCATGTCGCTGCAGGAGTTGAAGGACAAGCCCTCCACCGAACTGGTCGCCTTCGCCGAGAGCTTGGAGATCGAGAACGCCTCGTCCATGCGCAAGCAGGACATGCTGTTCACCATCCTCAAGGCCCTCGCCGAGGATGGGGTGGAGATTTTCGGCTCAGGCGTGCTGGAGGTGGTGCAGGACGGCTTCGGCTTCCTCCGCTCGGCCGAGGCCAACTACCTGCCGGGTCCGGACGACATCTATGTCTCGCCCTCCCAGATCCGCCGCTTCGGCCTGCGCACCGGCGACAGCTGCGAAGGCCCGATCCGCGCGCCCCGCGAGGGGGAGCGTTACTTCGCCATCCTCAAGGTCGACACGATCAACTTTGAGAGTCCCGAGGCGATCAAGCACAAGGTCCACTTCGACAACCTCACGCCGCTCTATCCTGAGCGGCGCTTCACCATGGAGATGGGCGATCCCACCCTGAAGGACCGCTCCGGCCGGGTGATCGACATCGTCGCCCCGCTCGGGAAGGGCCAGCGCTGCCTGATCGTGGCGCCGCCCCGGGTCGGCAAGACCATGATGCTGCAGAACATCGCCAAGTCCATCTCGCTGAACCACCCCGAATGTTACCTCATCGTGCTGCTGATCGACGAGCGGCCGGAAGAGGTCACCGACATGCAGCGCACGGTGATCGGCGAGGTGATCTCGTCCACTTTCGACGAGCCCGCCGGCCGCCACGTCCAGGTGGCCGAAATGGTGATCGAGAAGGCCAAGCGGCTGGTGGAGCACAAGCGCGACGTGGTGATCCTGCTGGACAGCGTCACCCGTCTTGGACGTGCCTACAACACTGTGGTGCCCTCGTCCGGCAAGGTCCTGACCGGCGGTGTGGACGCCAATGCTCTCCAACGGCCCAAGCGCTTCTTCGGCGCGGCCCGCAACATCGAGGAGGGCGGTTCGCTGACCATCATCGCCACCGCTCTGACCGACACCGGCTCGCGCATGGACGAGGTGATCTTCGAGGAGTTCAAGGGCACCGGCAACAGCGAGATCGTGCTGGACAGGAAGGTCGCCGACAAGCGCGTCTTCCCGGCCATGGACATCCTGAAGTCCGGCACCCGCAAGGAGGAGCTGCTGACGCCCAAGGACGTGCTGGCCAAGACCTATGTGCTTCGCCGCATCCTCAACCCCATGGGGCCGCAGGACGCCATCGAGTTCCTGCTCGACAAGCTGCGCCAGACCAAGACCAATGGCGAGTTCTTCCAGTCCATGAACACCTGATCCAGGAGCGACGCGCATGAAGTTCACGGTGGAGGCCGATTGTACGCCGGTGGAGGCGAGGCAGTTCCTGGGTCTGCCCGACGTGACGCCGCTGAACGAGCAGATGGTGAAGGAGATGTCCTCCCGGATGAGCGGCAACATGTCCTTGCTGAAGCCTGAAGAGCTGATGAAGACCTGGATGAGCTTCGGCGGCCAGGCGCAGGAACAGTTCATGAGGATGATGACCTCGGCCGCGGCTGGGGGGCTGGGCGCCACCACGTCTCGGTGAGCGGGTCTACGCGCCCCTCCACCATCTTCGCGCTTGCGACGCCGGTGGGACGCGGGGCCGTGGCTGTGCTGAGGATATCGGGCGCGGGGTCGGCCGACGCGCTGGGTTTGTTGTGCAGCCACCCGCTCCCTTCGCCCAGGCGTGCCGTGGTCCGCCGCCTGTTCGCAGCAGAGGGCGAGGTCGTAGACGAAGCGCTTGTCCTGTGGATGCCAGGCCCGGCCAGCTTTACCGGAGAGGATAGCGCAGAGCTCCACCTTCACGGGAGCCGTGCTGTGATCGCGGGGGTCTCGACGCGGCTGATCGAGCTTGGCCTGCGCCTGGCCGAACCGGGGGAGTTCACTCGGCGCGCCTTCGAGAACGGTCGCCTGGACCTTACCCAGGCCGAAGCCATAGCGGATCTGGTTGAGGCGGAAAGCGGGGGCCAGAGGCGCCAGGCCTTGGCCCAGCTCGGGGGGGCCCTGTCACGGCGCTTCGAAGCTTGGCGCGACGCCCTGCTCGACGCCTTGGCCCTGTTGGAGACCGAGATCGACTTCCCGGACGACGATGTCCCCGACGCCATCGGAGCGACCGCCCGTTCAGGCCTCCAGAAGGTGAGCACCGAATTGCAAGCGGCCCTCGCCGATCTTCGAGGTGAGCGGGTCAGGGGCGGCTTCCGCGTGGCGATCATCGGCGCGCCGAATGTCGGCAAGTCCAGCCTTCTGAACGCACTGGCGGCGCGGGAGGCGGCCATCGTCACGGCGGTGGCGGGAACGACCCGCGATGTCGTCGAAACCCCGATCAGCCTTGGCGGCCAGACCGTGGTCCTGGCCGACACGGCGGGCCTGCGTCCGACGGACGATCCGATCGAGGCGGAGGGTGTCCGGCGCGCCGTGGCCTGGGCGGCGTCCGCCGACCTGCGGATCGGCGTCGTCGACCTTACCCGTCCCGAAACACTGGGTGACGTCGTCGGTCTGATGGCTGCGGATGACTTGATCGTCTTCAACAAGGCGGACGTCACTTGTTGCTCGGACGTCCAGTGTCCTCCGCATCTGCGTTCGGTTGAAGCCGTAGCTTTGGCCGGTGACGTGGCGGCGATACGTGCAGGCCTGGAACACTGGTTGAGGGATCACGAGGAAGGCCGTGAGTTCCCTGCAGTGACGCGAAGCCGTCACCGCACCCTGCTGGAGGAAGCCTTGGGCCATCTTGCCAGGGGCCAGGAGGACTTGACGGCCGGAGCTGAGCTTGCAGCAGAAAACGTGCGTCTTGCAGTGCGCGCCTTCGAGCGGATCACCGGACGTAGCGATCCTGAGGCTGTGCTCGATCGGGTCTTCACCAGCTTCTGCATAGGCAAATGACGTGTTCCACGTGGAACAAAAGCGGGTCGGCCTCGACGTCGGGCCGGCTTCGCCATACATGGACGGCATGAACGCCTGGGATGTGATCGTGGTCGGCGGCGGCCATGCGGGATGTGAAGCAGCTGCAGCGTCGGCGCGGCTTGGTGCGCGTACGGTGCTTCTCACCCACCGGCTGGACAGGCTGGGCGAGATGTCCTGCAATCCGGCCATCGGGGGCCTGGGCAAGGGCCATCTTGTCCGGGAGGTCGACGCGCTCGACGGACTCATGGGCCGGCTGGCGGACGCGGCGGGCATCCAGTTCCGGCTTCTGAACCGCTCCAAAGGATCCGCGGTCCGGGGACCTCGCGCGCAGATCGACCGCAGTCTCTACAAGACGGCGACGCAGGCGGCGCTCAGCAGCCAGGCAGGGCTCAGCCTTGTGCAATGCGCCGTCGAGGACCTGGTGGTCGAGGATGAAGCCGTGGTCGGCGTCGTGACCTCCGAGGGCGGCATTCATCGGGCTCCCGCCGTGATACTCACCACCGGCACGTTTCTGGATGGGGTGATCCATCGAGGAGACACCCGGATTTCTGCTGGCCGCCACGATGATCCTGCAGCCATCGGATTGAGCCGGCGACTCTACGATCTTGGTCTGCGTATGGGTCGGTTGAAGACCGGAACGCCCGCTCGTCTGGCTGGAAGCACCATCGATTGGAGTCGGATGGAGTTGCAGGAAGGTGACGCCGAGCCTGTCGGGTTCTCCTATCTGACGACCTCGCTGAACATCGAACAGGTCACGTGCGGCATCACGAACACGAATGCGCAGACCCACGCCATCATTGCGGGCCACCTAGACGAGTCCGCCGTTTACGGAGGCCGGGCGACCGGCAGGGGACCGCGCTACTGCCCGTCCATAGAAGACAAGGTGGTGCGGTTCGCAGACAAGACGTCCCATCAGATCTTCCTCGAACCCGAGGGGCGTCAGGACGATACCATCTATCCAAACGGGATCTCGACCTCTCTGGCAGAGCCGACACAACTCGCCTTCCTGAGGACGATTGCAGGGCTCGAGCGGGTCGAGGTCAAACGCTATGGCTATGCCATCGAGTACGACTACGTCGATCCTCGCGAGCTTACTTCCAGCCTGGAAGTGAAGCGGTTGCCAGGGCTCTATCTCGCCGGCCAGATCAATGGCACCACGGGGTACGAGGAGGCTGCGGCCCAAGGTCTTGTGGCGGGTCTCAACGCCGCACGTCGTGCGTTCAGCCTGGAGGCGGTCAGCTTCTCTCGCGACGAGGCCTATATCGGTGTTCTGATTGACGATCTCACCACGCGTGGAGTGACCGAGCCGTACAGGATGTTCACCAGCCGCGCCGAGTTCCGGCTGAGCCTTCGGGCGGATAATGCGGACCAGCGGCTCACTTCACGCGGCGTCGAACTGGGACTGGTTCAATCGTCGCGGCGCGCCATCTTCGAGAAGAAGATGCAGGCGCTGAGCGAGGCGCGACATCTGGCGCGTGAGTTGACCCTCTCACCGTCACGCTCGCTCGCTGCAGGTATTGCGGTGACGCCCGACGGCCAGCCTCGGTCAGTCTTGCAGCTACTCGGTTATGCCAGTGTGGATATCGGCCTGCTCTCCACAATCTGGCCAGAGCTTGCCGCCTGGCCTGCGGAGGTGGTCGAGCAATTAAGAATCGAAACGATCTATGCCGGTTACCTCAACCGCCAAGCCGCAGATGTAGAGGCTTTCCGGCGTGACGAGAACATGCGTCTACCGGCCGACCTGGACTATGAGGTCGTAGGCAGCCTGTCCAACGAAGTCCGCGAAAAATTGTCGGCGGTGCGGCCGAGCACCTTGGGACAGGCTGCTCGGATAGAAGGAATGACGCCAAGCGCGCTAATGACGCTGCTGGGCCACGTCAAGCGACGGCAAGCGGCTTGAGCCTAAGCCCGCTCGGATCAGACATTCAGCAAGGGTCAGCGGCGGCGTTCGCCGACGCATATGGCGGCACCGACAGCCAAATCGCGGATTTGCGATTCTTTTACGATCTGCTGGAAGACTGGGGTCAACGCATGAACCTAGTAGGGCCGTCGGTCCGGTCGGACTTTTGGCTGCGGCATGTCTTTGACTCAGCCCAGCTGTTGCACGTGGAACAGGCGGCCCTACGTTGGGCCGATGTCGGGGCAGGTGCAGGATTCCCTGGTGTGGTACTAGCCATACTGCTTAAGGGGCGCACCGGAGCGCAGGTGCACCTGATCGAGAGCATGGCCAAGCGCGCCGCCTTCCTCTCGCACGTGGTTCGCACGCTGTCGCTGCCAGCGTCCATCCATCATGTTCGAGCCGAATCCTGTCCGGCACCCAAAGGCCTGGAGATTGTCACGGCGCGCGCGTGCGCGCCGTGTTCTCGGCTTTTCGAGTACACGGCGCATTTCATGCGCGCAGGCGCCAAGGGGCTGTTCCTGAAGGGGCGAGGGGTCGAGCAGGAGTTGACGGACGCGCGGCGAACCTGGACATTCACAAGCGAGCTGATCCCTAGCCTGAGCGATCCTACCGGCCGCATAGTCCGCGTCGAAAGGCTGAAGCCCCGTGGCTGACGACATATCCGGGCCGGGCAGGGTCCTCGCTATAGCGAACCAGAAAGGCGGAGTGGGAAAGACCACAACTGCCATCAATCTTGGGACCGCCCTCGCAGCAACGGGGCAGCGTACGCTACTGCTCGATCTCGATCCCCAGGGGAATGCGTCCACCGGGTTGGGCGTGCCTCGCACGGCCCGGACCACCACCACCTACGATGTCCTGCTTGGCGGTAGCCCGCTGCATCGCGCCGCCGCTCCCACGGCCGTGCCGGGGCTTGATCTCGTGCCGGCCGACGCCGATCTCTCCGGTGTCGAGTTGGAACTTGGAGCGCAGGTGCGACGCAGCTTTCGTCTCAGGGACGCGCTCGTCGAGCTTCAAGCCTCCTCCAACGCTTACGACTATATCCTGATCGACTGTCCTCCCTCGCTCAGCCTCTTGACGGTCAATGCCATGACGGCGGCGGATGCCGTGCTTGTCCCGCTGCAATGTGAATTCTTTGCGCTTGAGGGGTTGAGCCAGCTGATGAGGACGGTGGAGCTGGTCCGGGGTAGTCTCAATCCGACCCTGGGCATCCAGGGCGTAGTCCTGACCATGTACGACCGACGCAACAGCCTGTCGGCTCAGGTCGAGACGGATGTTCGCTCGCATTTCGGCGACACCGTGTACAAGACGGTGATACCGCGCAATGTTCGGGTTTCAGAGGCGCCATCGTACGGCAAGCCCGTCCTGGTCTACGACCTCACCTGCGCGGGAAGCCAAGCCTATATGCGCCTGGCTTCTGAACTCATGACCAGGGAGCGCGCCCGCCGGACGGCGCAGGTGGCGGCATGACAGAGGCGCCACCATGGTAGATCCAGGGCGCCGCGGCCTAGGCCGGGGCCTGTCCGCCTTGCTCGGCGAAGTGGATCCGCCTTCCCACGTGAACAACCCGCAGGAGGTGGGGGAGGCCTCGCAGCAGGTTGCGGTCGAGCTGTTGCGACGCAACCCCGACCAGCCACGGCGCCTGTTCGGAGAGGCTGAGCTGGCGGAACTGACCGAATCGGTGCGGGAGCGCGGGGTGCTCCAGCCGATCCTCGTACGGCCGGCGGCTGGAGCGCCGGGTGAATACCAGATCGTTGCGGGGGAGCGTCGCTGGCGCGCCGCACAGCGGGCCGGTCTGCATGTCGTCCCGGTTCTGGTGCGCGAGTTCGACGACATCGAAGTGGCCGAGATCGGCATCATTGAGAATGTTCAGCGTACGGACCTCAACGTGCTTGAAGAAGCCCAGGGCTACAAGCTCCTGCTGGAGCGCTTCGGGCGCACACAGGACGCGATCGCCAAGACGGTGGGCAAGAGTCGCAGTCACGTGGCCAACGCCTTGCGGCTGTTGAACCTTCCTCCTGCCGTCCGAGCCCACCTTGAGGCAGGCCGGCTGACCGCAGGCCACGCCCGGGCGATTGCGGCAGCCCCAGACCCGGAGCGGCTGGCGCTTATCATCGTAGAGGGCGATCTCACCGTGCGGCAGGCGGAGGCGCTCTCACGCGAGCCGGAAGCGGGTCGGGACGCTCGCGCAAAATCCAAACCGCAGCGGGCGCGAGTGTCGAAGGACTCCGATACCCACGCCCTCGAACAGGACCTGTCGGAAGCCTTGGGGCTCAGCGTGGAAATCGTGGACCGCGGCGGAGCCGGGGAGGTGAGGGTGCGCTACGCCACCCTCGAACAGCTCGACACCCTCTGCCAGCGCCTGAATGGCTGAGCGGCTTCAGGCGGTCCGCCGATAGGCTCGCACGAAGCGGTCAGCCGCCTCTTCGGCCCGGGCGGCGACCTGATCGGGTTCAAAGCCGGACTCGACGCCCATGAGCAGGCGGGTCTGCAATCGACCGGTCGCCATGCCCACGAAGACGTCCGCCGCCCGCCGGGGATTGTCGATCTCCAGCTCCGGCCGGCGGCTGAGATAATTGGCCAGATGGCGGCTGGCGGCGCCAATGCCGGCATCATAGACAGCTCGGGCGAGCTCGGGCATGTCGGTGGTGCTGGTGATCGCCATCCGCATCAGCTGCAGCGAGGCGGGGTTCATCATCGCCTGCAGGATGGCCGCCGCATAGCGGGCCAGGGTGACTTCAACCCGCTGCTCCGGCGGGGCCTGGTCCAGGGTGGCGGTGACCAGGCTGCGCCGGCGCTCCACGAGGATGCGAACCAGTTCGGTCTTGGACTTGTAATGATTGTAGATCGTCTGCTTGGACACGCCGGCCCGGCGCGCGACCTCCTCGATAGAAGCGCCGAAGCCCCGTTCCGCCAGCACCTCGGAGGCCGCATCCAGGATCGCCTGGTGCTTGCGGGCGTCGATCTGACCTAAGGCGCGGGGCATGGGCGAAGTATGGACAAAACCGTCCACTCTACAAGCCGGGGAGCTTTGTCGCCGGGTGTCTTTCGTCGTGGCCGTAGAAGGGCCAGATAGACGTGATGTCGGAACTCCCACCCGCCCTCCCTCAGGTGGCGCCGCTCTCCCGCGTCAGCGCCGCCGCCCGGCCCATCCCCGTGACTGTGCTCACAGGTTATCTGGGCGCAGGAAAGACCACGCTGCTGAACCGCATCCTTACGGAGGACCATGGCCGGCGCTACGCCGTGATCGTCAACGAGTTCGGGGAGGTCGGCATCGACAACGATCTCATCGTGGACACCGACGAGGAGGTGCTCGAGATGAACAACGGGTGCGTCTGCTGCACGGTGCGCGGCGACCTGATCCGGGTGCTTTCGGGGCTGATGCGCCGCCAGACCGGAGCCGCACGCGCCTTCGATGCGATCATCGTGGAGACCACCGGCTTGGCGGACCCCGGACCTGTGGCGCAGACCTTCTTCGTCGACGAGGACGTGCGCGCCAAGACCCGCCTGGACAGCGTCACCACGGTCGTGGACGCCAAGCACGTGCTGCTGCGGCTGGCGGACTCCCGGGAAGCGCGCGAGCAGGTGGCCTTCGCCGACCAGATCGTGCTGAACAAGACCGACTTGGTTGACGCCGCCTCACTCAAGGAGGTCGAACGTCGACTGAGGAAGCTCAATCCGCTTGCGCCGATCTATCGGGCGCAGCGCTCCAAAGTCGATCTCTCGCTGATCCTGGAGCGTGGCGGTTTCGACCTCGACCGAATCCTGGACCTGGAGCCCGAGTTCCTCAATCCTGCGCACGGCGACGAGGGCCACATCCACGACGAACACTGCGGTGAGGACCACCACGCTCATGATCGCCATGGCCACAGCCATGGGGGACACGCGCATCAGGACCAGGACATCCAGGGCGTATCGCTCACGGCCGAACGGCCGCTGGACGGCCAGCGGGTGACCCAGTGGCTGAATGGGCTACTTGAACGGCAGGGGCCGGATATCCTGCGCGCCAAGGGCATACTGGACGTGAAGGGCGAGGACCGTCGCCTGGTGTTCCAGGCTGTGCACATGATCATGGAAGGCGACCTGCAGCGCCCCTGGAAGACGGGTGAGCGCCGCTACAGCCGCATGGTGTTCATCGGCCGCAACCTGGACAGGGCGGCGCTTGAAGCCGGACTCAAGGCCTGCGAAGCCTGACGCCGACGTGATCAAGGCGCGAACGTCTTGCCCTTCGCCTCCGGGCCGAACCAGGTGAGCACCGCCAGCACCACCGCGGTGGCGCCAGCCACGACCGCCAGCGCCAAACCATAGTTCGGCAGTCCCTGCGCAGTCGGTCGGGCCTCGGCTAAGCGGCCCTGCATCGGCACGGCGTAGGCGGCGATCAGGTTGCCGAACTGGTAGGCGGCGCCGGGAAACGTGCCGCGCGCGTTTGCGGGCGAGAGTTCGTTCAGATGGACGGGCACCACGCCCCAGGCGCCCTGCACCGCGATCTGCAGCAGGAAGCCGCCGAGGCCGAGCAGCATCGGGGTCGGCGCAAAGGCCCAGAGCGGGATGATCGGCAGGGCCAGCACCGAGGCGATGGCGATGGCCTTGCGCCGCCCGATCCGTTCCGACCAGGCGCCGAAGCCCAGGCCGCCAGCTATGGCGCCCAGGTTCATGATGGCGGTAAGCAGCCCCACGGTCTGCGGCTTGAAGCCGTGCTGCACCTCCAGGAAGGTCGCATAGTTGTCCTGGGTCCCGTGGCTGAAGAAGTTGAAGCAGGCCATCAGGGCCACGGCGTAGATCAGCAGCTTCCAATGCTGGCCGAGGGTGCGGATGACATCCATGCCACGGTGGGGCTGGCCGCGCGCGGTCTCGAAGGTCGGGCTCTCCTTCACGTTCCGTCGGATGTAGAAGACCAGCAGGGCGGGAACGATGCCGACGGCGAACAGCACCCGCCAGCTCGCCACGTTCGGCAGCCACTGCGAGAAGTGCGGGTAGGCGAAGGCGAAGACCAGGGCGCCTAGCAGCTGGCCCACCGCATAGCCCTCCTGCAGGATGCCCGAGACGATGCCTCTCGAGCGGACCGGGATGGATTCCAGGGCCAGCGAAGCGCCGATTCCCCATTCTCCCCCCATGACGAAGCCGAACAGGGTGCGCAGCACCAGCAGGGCGGCGAGGCTCGGGGCGAAGGCCGAGGCCAGCTCCAGCAGGGAGTAGAGCAGTACGTCGGCCATCAGCACCGGCCGGCGCCCGAACCTGTCAGCTAGCCAGCCGAAAAACAGGGCTCCAAACGGACGCGCCACCAGGGTCAGGAAGATGGCCGCCTGCACAGCGCTTGGCTTGGCGTGAAAATCGGCGGCGATCGCCTTGACCACGAAGGTCAGCAGGAAGAAGTCGAAGGCGTCGAGCGTCCAGCCGAGGAAGCTGGCCAGGAAGGCGGACCGCTGGTCCTTGTCCAGCGCCCTCAGGTCATCCAGCACGCCCATGTCGATCTCCCGTCCCGCGCCAAGCTTAGCGGGACTGGGAAGATCAGAAAAGCACGCGGACGCTGAGCCGGAGGTCGCCTTCCTCGAAATGGGTGCGCTCTTCGACACCCGCCTCGAAGTTCAGCTCATAGAAGTCGGTGTCGGCCTTCACGTCCAGCCTGGCGACGGGCCCGCCGCCCTTAACGCTCTCGGGATCCAGGGTGAAGGGTGTTCCGCCCTGGAAGTTAGCGGTGGTCGACCCGGCATTGCCGGAGAAGACGTTGCGGTAGCCGAGTTCCAGCTCCGGGCGCCACTTGAAGCCCTGGCCGAAGGTCACGCCGGTGACCAGGGACGCGGTGCCGCTGGCCTCATTACCGTTGCGTGCGGCGTCGGTGAGGTCGAAGCCGTCGCCGCCGGACGCGGTGGTCGCCCCGTGTTCAGTGAACCCGCCCTGGTCCAGGTAGAAGTAGTCACCGTGAAGCTGGGGCCGGAAATACACCCAGCCGATCTGGGGCGTCTGATAGCCGAGGCCGAAATGGCCGGTGGCCGTGTAGCCGGACGAACTCGACTTTGACGCGCGGTCCAGGGTGACGTTGCCGTTGACGTCCTTCAGCAGCAGCTCGCGCCGGTTGCCGTAGAGCAGATAGCCGCCGGCGACCCGGGCGTCGGCGCGCAGGCCGCCGAGCTGGGCCTGCCAGTAGGCGCCGCCCTCGCCTTCCGAGAAGCTCGACAGGTTGTCGCCCGGCGAATGGGGGTCCTTGATGTCGCCGGTGAGGAAGGAGCCGGTGAGTCCGAAGGCGCCTAGCCCCGCGCCGCCCGTCTCAAGGCCGCCGACGAAGCCGAAGCCGCCGCCCTGGAAACCCGCCGACTGGCTGGAGCGGCTCTTGTTGACGCCGAACGCCACCTCCTCGGCCCAGGCGCCGCGCGTGCCGCTGGGGTTCTCGATGTCGTTGACGCGGGAGGTGGCGCGGGTCACCGCGTCGGATGCGGCCAGCGTCAGTTCGAACACGCCGCCAGCGTAGTCGGGCAGCAGCTGGTCGTAGACGTTGAGGAAGGAGGACTTGGAATACTGGCCGAGCACCGCCCCTTCGATGGCGGGATCGTTGGTCAGGGAGCTGTAGACGCCGTTCAGGGCGGCGGACTCCGCCGGGTTCAGGCCGAGCTCAGTCGCGGTGCTGCGCCGCAGCGTCACCAAAATCGAGTTGTTGCTGGACGTTTCGGACGCCTGCAGGACATAGGGCACCTGGGCGAGCGCGAGGGCGCCGCCGCTGTTGTCCACCAGAGTGTTGGCTTGGACGATGGTGTAGGTCGTGGGCGTAAACAGCGGCGAGTTCAGCACGATGCCGAGTCGGGCGCCGGGGTCCAGGGTCGCCGTCCCGCTGACCGTGTAGGTCGTGCTGGCCTGGTTCTGCGGGTCGATGGCGGCGTAGAGCAGGCCGCTGCCCCCGACGTGCAGGCTGGCCAGGTTGAGGTTGGCCGGATTGGTGTTGATCAGGCTGCCGTTGACCACGTTCAGCTGCAGGCCGGACCCCACGGTGGTGTTCCCGTAGCTCAGCCGGCCTTCGTAGATCGCCGCATCGTTCGCGTCCCCCAGGGTGAAGACGTCGTTGGCCCCGCTCCCCAGGCTCAGGGCGCCGGTGACGCTGCCGCCTAGGATGTTCACCGTATTTGTGCCGCTGCCGAGCAGCACGTCGCCGATGATCTGCGGATAGGTCGGGGTGGTCGTCGTTGTGGTCGTCGTTACACCCGCCGTCGTGGTGGTGACGGTCGTGGTGGTGCTGGCCGTCGCGGTGGTCAGGGCGGCCGTGGTGGTCACTGTACCCGAAGCATCGGTCGTGGTGCTGACCTCAACCGCAAGAGGATTGGGGTTCACCATCTGGTCCAAAACCACGCCCGTGGTGTTGGCGCGAAGATCCAGCGCGATGTCGGGCTCGAGGTTTGCAGTGGACGGCAGCGTCAGGTTGGAGGTGACCGGGGTCACCGTCGCGCTGATGACGCCCTCGTTGGTGATCTTGGTCAGGCTGCCGGACAGGTCCTGGACGCCGTAGGCCTGCATGGTGTCGCCGTTGGCGGTGGCCTGGATGGTGCCGAAGTTCGTGACTGCGCCGACAAAGGCGTTCTTCTCGATCACGATGCCACTCGATACGGCGTTGGTGTTGACCAGGCCGGCCGTATCGGTGGCGGACACCACCGAGTTTGAGACGCTGGCCTCGATGAAGTCCTCGTTGCGGATTTCGGGGACGTTGGCCCCGGCCATGATGTGGATGGCGGTGGCGTTCGCCTCGAACGCGTCGGCGCTGACGCTGCCGACGACCCGTACGCCCCCATCCACCGTGACGCTCGAATTGAGCGCGCCCGTGCCGATCTGGAGGCCCGTAGCCGACACCCCGTCGAACACGCCCTCCCCGGCGACCGCCCCGCGGATGATCAAGCCGTAGTCGTTGGAGCCGGCCGCCACGCCCGGGTTCGTATCCTCCAGGCCGACAAACTCCCCGATCGACGTCGTCCCGGTCCCGCCTATGGTGAGCGCCGGTGCGCTGCCGAAGTTGGTGATCGATCCGGAGCCTTCGTCCACGTCGGCTATGCCGTCGCCATCCAGGTCGGTGGTGGTCACGGTGGACGTACTGGTGCTGACCGGCGGCGCGCCGATGAAGATGCCCTGGCCCACGCTGCCGCCGATGATCACCGCGCCGGCGGACTGCTCCACCTGGTTGACGTTGGCGCTTTCCTGCAGGTTGTTCAGGGTGCTGGTGGTGGTGGGACGCGTCGTCGTCGCATAGCCCGTGCTGCTGATCGCCGAGTAGATCGACAGCCGACCGCCCACATTGCCCGCCAGGTTAATGGCGCTGGATGTCTGGCCCTGGGCCGTGATCGCGCCTGCGATCGTGACATCGCCGGAGATCGACCCGTTCGGGAGCGAGCGGACAGCGACCCCGCCATCGCCGACGTAGGAGATTGTCCCGGAGTTGAACAGGCTGCCGGTCAGCGGACTCTCGATTGAGATGGCGTAGGAACTGTCTCCCTGAACCGTGATGGTGCCCAGGTTGTCGACATCTCCGATCAGCGGCCCGGTCCCGGTGACCTGGATCCCGAAGCGCCCCACGCTGCCCAAGGAGGCGAAGGGCGCCTCGTTAAAACCGTCGCCGTTGGCGGTGGGGGTGTAGCTCTCATTGTTGGTGATCGAGCCGCTGTTGGTGATCGAGCCGGCCGCCCCGCCGAGGCCCTGGATGGCGACGGAGTTGTTCACCCCGCTGATGCTGACCGAGCCCTCGACGCTCACATTGTTCGGCACGGCGGCCGTGCCGCTGTTCAGGGTGATGGCGGGCGCGGAGCCCGTCACCGTCACCGATCCGCCGGCGGACACGTCGATGCTCTCACCGCCCGTACCTGCGGTGGCCGTGGCGATGGGGGCGTTGACGCCGCTGCTGATGGTGTCGGTCGTCTGGGCCAAGGCGCGACCCGCCACCAGGCAAAGGGGCGCCAGCGCGACGGCGGCGACGAGGGTTCTACGCATTCAGGAAAGTCCGCTCGGCGGTCTCAGATACGGGGCATCGGGCAACGCCGGCTCTTTTGCAGGCCCTTGCCCATCGCGTCCAGTCGCCTCGCACCGAGAGCGCGATTCGCCGCGGGTCGCCCGCTTCTAGCTGCGTCAAGGTGATGCTACAGTCAACTGCTGGATCGTGGCGACAAGCTTTGGCCACATTGGCCCTCTCTACTCAGATCCGCCGTCGATCCGCCCGAGTTTGCGTCGACATTAACCTCCAGGTCGCAGAGATCGACCGAGGTGATCTTTCGGGGGGCCAGCGCCCTCGCCGGACAGGACCAGACGTTTTGCCCATATCTACACGGACACGCGCCGATGATGTGCGCGCGCTGGCTGGTGCTATCGTGCTCGGCTCCAGTGCAGGCCTCGTCATCGGTGGCGTCTATCTGGCGGGAATCGGAAGCAGGCCCGCGCCGCGCCCGGTCCCCACCGTCTCCGGCCCAATCCAGGCGCTGGCGGTTCCCGCGGTTCGTGCAGGGGCTGTCTCGCTGTCGAGGCTTTCATTGGTTTCACCGTCCGGCGCGCCCGACAAGGCGCCGCTCCGGCCGGAGCTCGCCCTCCGCGATCGTTTCCGGGTGGCGGCCCAGGCCTTCCATGCCGCCGCCCGGCCCTTCCGCTTCCAGCAGGTCGCCGACGCGCCTTCCGACCTGCATTGCCTGACCGAAGCCGTCTACTTCGAGGCTCGCGGCGAGGCCGCCGCGGGCCAGCAGGCGGTCGCTCAGGTGGTCCTGAACCGCGTGCGCCATCCCGCCTTCCCCAAGACCATCTGCGCGGTCGTGCACCAGCACACGGGGGCGAGCTGCCAGTTCTCCTTCGCCTGCAGCGGCCGGTCGTCGCCGATCGAGGCCGTGGCCTGGCGCCGCGCCGAGGCCATCGCGTCCGGCGAGATGCACGGGGCGGTGATGGCCGCGGTGGGCGACGCGACCCAGTTCCAGGCCGCCGGCGCGAGCCCGTTCGCGGGCCTGCTGAAGGTGGCCCAGGTGGGCGCGCACATGTTCTACCGCTTCGGCGGCCATGCAGGCGCGCCGGCCATGTTCCACCAGGCTCCGGCCGCTTCGACGGAGGCCGTTAACATCCAGCTTGCCCGGCTCGAAGCGGCGCCCGGGTCCAAGGCGATTCAGCCTGCCGCCGGCGGGCGGGTCGAGGTGACGCTATACCCGACGCCATCGACGCCACCTCTGACGGCGTCCAAGCCCGAGGCGGCGGCCGTAAAGGGGATGAGCGCCACCTCCACCGAGGCGAAGCCTACGCCTGCGCTACCCGCCGGCAGCAGCCTGACGGCGCCATCGCCGGCCAAGCCCGCCGTCATCCCCGTGGCGCTCGCCCTGTCCTGACGGATCCTCTCGCGGCGCTGCTTGATCGCCGTAGCGGGTCCGTCCTAGCGGGGAGGAGCAGCTCTCGAGGGCGCTGACGCGCCGAGCGTGATCAGCAGCTCGGTGAGCAGGTAGAGCCGCGGCGTCACGGTGCCGAGCTCAAGATATTCCCGCGCGCTGTGGAAGCCGCCGCCAACTGGGCCGAGCCCGTCCAGGGCCGCGGCGCCGGCCTGGTGGGCCAGGGCCGATTCCGAGGCTCCGCCATTGCCGGTCAGCACCAGGGGGCGGCCCAAACCGGCGTAGATGGTCCGCGCCTGCTCAGCCAGGGCCTGGGTGCGCGGATTGGTCGGCAGCGGCGGGAAGGCGGGGGTCGAGGCGACCTCCACCCGGGTGTCGGGAACGACAGGCGCCTTGGCCCTGGCCTCCAGCGCCGACTGGACGCCAGCCATCTGGCCGGCTTCGCGGACGCGCACGTTGACGCTGGCGCTGGCCAGGTCGGGGATCACGTTCACCCGGTCGCCGGCCTTGAGCGTGGTCAGGTTGACCGTCACGCCGTCGCCCTCGTGAGGCAAGGCCTCGATGGCGCCGAGCTGGTGGATCAGCTCCACCGCGGCGTTTCGGCCGTCCTGCGGATCGACGCCGGCGTGGGCGGCGCGGCCGTGGACCGTGATGGTGTAGGTGGCGGAGCCCTTGCGCCAGACGGTGAGGGCGTCCGGCTCGTCGCCGGGCTCCATGTTCAGCTCCACGTCGGCCTCGCCGGACAGGCCGTCAATCAGGGCGTGGGCGCCGGGTGATCCGGTCTCCTCGCTGCTCTCCGCCAGCAGGGTGATCCGGCCGTAATCGTTCACGCCCAGCTGCTTCAGCAGGCCGAGGGCCGTCACGGCTTCGGCCACGCCCCCCTTCTCGTCGGACACGCCGGGGCCGAAAGCCTTGTCGCCCTTCTCCACGTAGGGCCGCCGTCCCGCCTCGCCCGCCGGGAAGACCGTGTCCACATGGCAGATGATCAGGATGCGCGAGCGACCCCGGCCGCCTATGACCGCCACGAGATTGTTCCCGAGCTTCGGCGCCTCGGGCGGCAGGATGCGGACCTGGGCGCCCAGCGCCTGCAGGCGGGGCGCCAGGATGTCGTCGATGGCCTTGGCGCCGGCGGCGTCGCCCGTGCCGCTGTCGATGTCCACCATCTGCTTGAGCAGGGCCAGCTCGGCGGGGCGCGCGGCCTTGACCGCCTCCCAGACCCGCGTGTCGCGCTCGGCGGCCGCGGCGACCTGGCCGACGAGCGCGCAGCCCAGGGCCGAGGCCGCCGCAAACCGCTTCCAACCTGCCATAGCCTGAGCCTCTCCCCGTCTCTGACCAGCCTAGCGGCTGGGGCGCCCGGATGGGAAGCGGCGTCGGTGCGCCATCGCCAGGCTTCCGGCGCTTGCTCCTGCGGGCTGCAGTCTCTAGACCCGCCGCTTAGCCCCATTCCCGCACGGCCCCAGGCGCGCGCCTCCGCGCGCCGGGTCGTCGCCGCGCGCGAGACGCTGATGCCGAAGCGAACCGACATCTCCTCCATCCTGATCATCGGCGCCGGGCCCATCGTCATCGGCCAGGCCTGCGAGTTCGACTACTCCGGTGTCCAGGCCTGCAAGGCGCTGCGGGCCGAGGGCTACCGGATCGTGCTGGTCAACTCCAACCCGGCCACCATCATGACCGACCCGGAGCTGGCCGACGCCACCTACATCGAGCCGATCACTCCTGAGATGGTGGAGAAGATCATCGCCAAGGAGCAGCCGGACGCGCTGCTCCCCACCATGGGCGGCCAGACGGCGCTGAACACCGCCCTCGCCCTGGAGGCTTCCGGCGCGCTGGCCCGCTACGGCGTGGAGATGATCGGCGCCCGGGCGGAGGTGATCGACAAGGCCGAGGACCGTCAGAAGTTCCGCGACGCCATGGACAAGCTGGGCCTGGAGAGCCCCCGCTCCCGCGCCTGCCACACCCTGGCCGAGGCGGTCGAAGCCATGGAGTTCGTAGGCATCCCGGCCATCGTCCGCCCAAGCTTCACCCTGGCGGGGACCGGCGGCGGCATCGCCTACAACACCGAGGAGTTCCGCGAGATCGTGGAGCGCGGGCTGGACGCCTCGCCCACCACCGAGGTGCTGATCGAGGAGAGCGTGCTCGGCTGGAAGGAGTACGAGATGGAGGTGGTCCGCGATCGCGCGGACAACTGCATCATCGTCTGCTCCATCGAGAACATCGACCCGATGGGGGTGCATACCGGCGACAGCATCACCGTGGCGCCGGCCTTGACCCTCACCGACAAGGAGTACCAGCGCATGCGCGCCGCCTCCATCGCGGTGCTGCGCGAGATCGGGGTGGAGACCGGCGGTTCCAACGTCCAGTTCGCCGTCAACCCACGCGACGGGCGCATGGTGGTGATCGAGATGAATCCCCGCGTGTCGCGGTCGTCGGCCCTGGCGTCCAAGGCCACGGGCTTCCCCATCGCCAAGGTCGCCGCGCGGCTGGCGGTCGGCTACACGCTCGATGAGCTGACCAACGACATCACCGGCGCCACGCCCGCTGCCTTCGAACCGACCCTAGACTACGTAGTCACCAAAATCCCCCGTTTCGCCTTCGAGAAGTATCCGGGCGCGGAGCCCTACCTGACCACCTCAATGAAGTCGGTGGGCGAGGTCATGGCCATGGGCCGCACCTTCAAGGAAAGCGTGCAGAAAGCGCTCCGCGGGCTGGAGACCGGACTGACCGGCTTCGACGAGATCGCGATCCCAGGCGCCGACGGCGGCGACGAGGCCCAGGCCAGGTCGGCGGTGCGCCGGGCGCTCGGCCAGCCCACGCCGGACCGCCTGCGGGTGATCGCCCAGGCGTTTCGCCACGGACTGGTCGTGGACGAGATCGAGGCGGCCTGCAGCTACGAGCCCTGGTTCCTGCGCCAGATCGAGGAGATCGTGGCGGCGGAGCGCACGATTGTCGCGCTGGGATCCCACATCATCGACGACTGTCTGTCGAAGGGCGTCGCTGAAGCTGTGGCGACGCGGCTGCAGATGCCAGGGAGCGGGACGCAGATACGAACGCTGCGATCATGGAAGGCCATGGGCTTTTCAGATGCGCGCCTGGCCGCGCTGACCGGACGATCGGAAGCCATCGTTCGCGAGGCGCGACACAAGGCTTACATCCGTCCCGTCTTCAAGCGTGTGGACACCTGCGCGGCCGAGTTCGAGGCGCGCACTCCCTACATGTACTCCACCTACGAGACCGGTGCCTTCGGCCAGATTCCCGAGGACGAGAGCCGGCCGTCGGACCGGCGAAAGGTGATCATCCTCGGCGGCGGCCCCAACCGGATCGGGCAGGGAATCGAGTTCGACTACTGCTGCTGCCACGCCGCCTTCGCCCTGGCCGACCTCGGCATCGAGTCGATCATGGTCAACTGTAACCCGGAAACGGTTTCCACAGATTACGACACCTCCGACCGCCTCTACTTCGAGCCCTTGACGGTCGAGGATGTGCTGGAACTAATCCATGTGGAACAGCAGTCGAGATCCCTGCTCGGCGTCATCGTGCAGTTTGGCGGCCAGACGCCGTTGAAGCTGGCCCGCGCGCTCGAGGCGGCGGGCGTACCCATCCTGGGCACCAGCCCGGACGCGATCGACCTGGCCGAGGACCGTGAGCGCTTCCAGCGGCTCATGCTCCAGATCGGTATACGGCAGCCGGTGAACGCCTTCGCCCGCTCTCCCGAGGAGGCCAGGACCGCCGCCCACCAGGTGGGCTATCCGGTGGTAATCCGTCCCTCGTACGTTCTGGGCGGCCGGGCCATGGAGATCGTGCGCGACGACGAGCAGCTTGCCCGCTACGTCCGCGACGCGGTTCAGGTCTCCGGCGACAGCCCGGTCCTGATAGATCAGTACCTTTCTCGCGCTACCGAGGTGGACGTCGACGCCATCTGCGACGGCGAGACGGTGTTTGTGGCCGGCATCATGGAGCACATTGAGGAAGCCGGCGTGCATTCTGGCGACAGCGCCTGCTCCCTGCCGCCGTTCTCGCTCCGCCCGGAGACGATCGCAGAGCTCAAAATTCAGACCGAGCGGATGGCGCGGGCCCTTAACGTCCGCGGACTGATGAACGTGCAGTTCGCCATCGAGGAGCCGCTCGGCCCCGAGCCGCGCATCTACGTTCTAGAAGTTAATCCTAGGGCTTCGCGGACAGTCCCCTTCGTCTCCAAGGCGATCGGCCGCCCCGTCGCCGCCATCGCGGCCAAGGTCATGGCTGGCGAGCCGCTCTCCGCCTTCGACCTTGGGGACCGCGGCGGCGACCATGTGGCGGTGAAGGAGGCGGTGTTCCCCTTCGCCCGCTTTCCCGGCGTCGATACCGTGCTCGGGCCGGAAATGCGTTCGACCGGCGAGGTCATGGGACTGGATTGGCGCCGGGAGGGCGAGCCAACGGAGGCGGCTTTCGCCCGCGCCTTCGCCAAGAGCCAGTTGGCGGGCGGGACCAAGCTTCCTAGCTCCGGCGCGGTGTTCGTCTCGGTGAAGGATGCGGACAAGGCCTTCATCCTGGAGCCGGTGCGCATCCTGGCGGCCCAGGGCTTCCGGATCGTCGCCACCGCCGGCACCGCAGAGTTCCTGCAAGAGGAGGGGGTGAGCGCGCAGCCGGTCAAGAAGGTGCTGGAGGGTCGGCCCAACATCGTGGACCTGATGAAAAGCGGCGAGATCGGCCTGGTGTTCAACACCACCGAAGGGCGTCAGTCGCTGCAGGACAGCTTCTCCCTGCGTCGCACCGCGCTGATGGGCAAGATCCCCTACTACACCACCACCGCAGGCGCCTTGGCGGCGGCCCAGGCCATCGTGGCGGTGGCCACGGGCTCCCTCGATGTGCGGCCTCTGCAGAGCTACGTCTGAGGTCGCGCTACCTGGCGCGGCGGCGCGGCGTGGATAGCGCCGATGTGGCGCTGGACGATGACGTAGGTCTCGGCGGCGAACGCGCGGAAGTCGGCGCTGCCGCCGTCCCTGGCCTCCTTGGCGAAGGCCGCGCCGTCCGCGGCGTGGATCGCCGACATCTGCTCCATGTAGGCCGCGTCGAAGGCCGGACCGGACATCGACTTCAGGTGGGCCAGCTTGCCTGCGAATTGGGGGTTGAGGTCGGACCCGAAGCTGATCCCCTCGCGGCCGGCGACGGCCTTCAGCTTTTCGCCGACAGGCATGTGGTCGTGCGCCTCCATGGCTCCGAAGTCCCGGATGTCGGGGGTGGAGCCCTTCTGGTCTGCGAGCTTGCCGGCCTGAACCTCGAACATGCCGCCCTGGGAGACCTTCGCCACGAAGGCGCGGTCGGCGGGTGATCCCGCCGCGTTCGCCGCCGGCGAGCTTGCGGCGAGCAGGGCGACAGCGAACGCGATGATGGTCTGAGCTGAAGACATGCCGGCCTCTGAGTAGCACTTTCGCAATGCCGCGGAGGCGGGCGGGTTCCTCGCCTTCCGGAACTCCCTCGCCATGCGGCGGGTTGGCGACGGGCAGTCGAGGAGGAAGACAGTGGCCAAGACCCTGAAGCCTGGCGACAAGGTGAAGTGGGATACCAGCCAGGGCGAAACCCATGGCGTGGTCGAAAAGAAACAGACGACCGACACCAAGATCAAATCGCACCCGGTGAAGGCGTCGAAGGACGACCCACAGTTCATCGTCAAGAGTGAGAAGACCGGGGCGAAGGCGGCCCACAAGTCTGACGCCCTCAAAAAGGGATGAGCGGGCCCGGGGCTGGTCGGCCGGCTTCTCGCCGGCTCGGCCCGCTCAACTTCACGGGGTTGCAGTTCATCCTCTTTGCGGGCGTGGGCTTGGTTGGGCTTGCCGCCCTGCTGGCGGCGGGCCTTGCGTTCGGACTGGCCCTGGCGGGAGCGGCGATGCTGGCTGTCCTGGTGCTGGCTTGCTGGTTCGTCGTGGCCAACCTGACGGGCGGCGCGCGCGGCCGAACGGAGCGTCCTCCAGAAGGGTAATCTCTGGACCTGCCATCTTATGGCAGGTTCAAGTCATGCGCATTGCCGCCCCCCGCGCCCCGAGTTGGTTTGATCCGCGCCCTGCTGGACGTCAGCCGGACGCCGGGACGAGGCGCGGCTCTTGCGGATTTCGGACCCGCGACCTACCTTGGACGGCCGGTTCCGCCGCCAGCCGCCGGCGATCCCTATTTCGCAACGGGCGAGGCCGATCTAGCCACGATGGAAAAGGTACCTATGACGGGGGGGGGCTATCGCTCCCTCGACGATGAGTTGAAGCGCTTGAAGTCTGTGGAGCGGCCCAGCGTCATCGCGGCCATCTCCGAGGCGCGCCAGCATGGCGACCTGTCGGAGAATGCGGAGTACCACGCCGCCAAGGACCGTCAGGGCTGGATCGAAGGCCGCATCGCCGAGATCGAGGACAAGCTCAGCCGCGCCCAGGTGATCGATGTCTCCAAGCTGTCCGGCAAGCAGGTCAAGTTCGGGGCCACGGTCACTGTGGTCGACGAGGACACCGAGGACGAGGCCCGTTACCAGATCGTCGGCGAACACGAGGCGGATGTGAAGCAGGGCCGGCTGTCGCTCACCTCGCCGCTGGCGCGCGGCATGATCGGCAAGGAGACCGGCGACGTGGTGGAGGTGACCACGCCCGGCGGCGTCAAGGCTTACGAGATTCTGAAGGTCGAGTGGGTCTGAACCCGGCTCGGGGAGGCGCTTGACTGCACCGCTGCGCATCTGGGCGGTGTCGGACGGACGTGCGGGCATCGAGGCCCAGGCCTTGGGTCTGGCGGAGGCGGTGGTCAGGCTCAGGCCGGCCGAGATAGACTGCAGACGCATCGCCTGGCCGCGCTGGATGCGCCGGACGCCCACCCAGTTCATCCCCGCCTGGCCGCGGTTGCTGGCGAGAGGCGGCTCTGCGCTGTCGCCGCCCTGGCCTGACCTGTGGATCGGGAATGGCCGGGCCAGCGTCCCGCTGTCCATCGCCGTGCGGCGGTGGTCGAGCGGGGAGACCTATGTCGTCCAGCTCCAGGACCCGCTGCGGCCGCCGCAGGTGTTCGACCTCGTCGCGCCTCCGAACCATGACGGTCTGCAAGGTCCCAACGTGTTTGGAATCACCGGGACGCCCCATCGGGTGACGCCGGAACTGCTGGCCACCGAACTCGCGGCCTGGCGCGGCCGACTGGACGGCCTGCCCAGGCCGCACGTGGCGGTGCTGATCGGCGGGCGGGCCAAGGCCTTCAACCTGTCGCCCGCCCGGGCCGTGCAGCTGGCCCGCCAAGTCTCCGAAGCGGTGCGGGCGAGCGGCGGCTGCCAGCTGCTGACCTTCTCCCGCCGCACCCCGCCGCAGGCCGAGGCGACGATGCGGACGGTGCTCGCGGACGTTCCGGGCCTGATCTGGGACGGCGAGGGCAGCAATCCGTACTTCGCCTTCCTGGCCAGCGCCGACGTGATCCTGGTCACCGAGGACTCCGCCAACATGCCCACGGAGGCGGCCGCGACCGGACGGCCGATCTACCTGCTCGACATGGACGGCGCCCAGGCGCGCAAGCAGCGATTCCATGCCGAACTGGCGACGCTCGGCATCGCGCGGCGCTTCGAGGGCCGGCTGGAGTCCTGGAGCTATCCGCCCCTGAGGGAGACCGACCGGCTGGCGGCGGAGGTGCTGCGGCGCATGGACGAACGAAGCGCAGCCCGGGCCTAGAACTGCAGCTCCGGATGGGCTGAGCCTGGATAGGCCGTCTCGGGCATGTGCAGGGTGAAGGTGGCGCCGGCGCCGGGTTCGCTCTCCAGCGCCACCCAGCCGCCGTGCAGCTCCACCAGCGCCTTGACCAGGGCCAGGCCGAGGCCCGGCCCGCCCCGGTCGCGGCCGACGAAGCGGTCGAAGATGTGGGCCTGGACGTGGAAGGGGATGCCCCGGCCGGTGTCCTTTACCTGGATCTTCACCTCGCCCAGCGCGCGCCTGGCGTCCAGCACCACCTCGCCGCCGGCAGGGGTGGAGCGGATCGCGTTGATCATGAGGTGGTCCAGCGCCTGGGCCAGCCGGCGGCCATCGGCGCGGATCACCCCGGACGGCTCGTCGCAGACGCGGACCACCACCTCGGCCTCTTCCGCATCGCGGGTCCCGCGGGCGGCGGCGGCGCGCAGCAGGGCGGTGACATCCACGTCGCCCAGGCTCAGCGCCATCTCGCCGGCGTCGATCTGGGCCATGTCGAGCACGTCGTCGATGGAGGAGGCGAGCTGGGCCGCCGCCGTCCGCACCGCCGCCACGTGGCCGCGGGAGCGTTCCGGGAGCTGCTCGCCCTGGCGGTCAAGCAGCTCGGAATAGCCGATGATGGTGGTGAGCGGCGTGCGCAGCTCATAGGAGACGTTGCCGACGAAGTCGCGCTTCAGCCGCTCGGCCTCCTGCAGCGCCTGGGAGCGGTCCACCAGGGCCTGCTCCAGCTTGCGGGTGGCGGTGACGTCGTCGAAGCCCACCAGCGTCGCCCCGTCCGGCAGGGGGCGGGTCTGGTAGGCGACCACCCGCTGGTCTGAGGTCCTGATCTCCCCACCTATCGGCGCGCGGGCCTGCGGGTCCGGGTCGGAGATGCGGGCCTTCACCTCGCGCCAGAAATTGCGGTCGTGCACCAGGGGCGTGCAGAGTTCCACCACCCCGTCGAAGTCGCCGGCGGCGGCGAGCGCCTGCGGGCTGATGTTCCAGAACCGCTCGAAGGCCTCGTTGTGCAGCCGCAGGCGTCCGTCAGAGCCGAACACCGCGACGGCGTCATTCAGCTTGTCCAGCGTCGCCTGCTGCACCTGGACCAGAGCGTTGTACTGGGCGCGCAGCTTCAGCTCGCCGGTGATGTCGGAGAAGACCAGCAGCAGGCCGCCGAAGGGGTGCGGCTGGCGCACGACGCGCAGCGTGCGGCTGTCGGGCAGGGTCCACATCTCGTCCGGCGCGGCGTCCAGCTTCTCGTAGAAGGCCAGCTCGCGGGCCTTGAACTGGGCGTAGTCGGCGGTCTCGGGGATGCGCCGGCGTTGGCGGAGGCGATCCAGCACCTCGGCGTGGCTCGGGGCGTCCGCGAGCCAGGCTGGCTCCAGGCCCCACAGGTTGGCGAAGGCGGTGTTGTGGAAGGCGAGCCTGCGGTCCGCGCCGAAGATGGCCACGGCGTCGGCGATGCGGTTCAGGGTCTCGTCCTGGGCGTGGACATGGCGCTTCAGGGCCTCTCGCGTGTCCTCCGCCTCGGTGACGTCGAGCGCGATGGCCCCGGCGCCGCCGCCCTCCAGGGGCTCGGCGGTGACGTGGAAGGCGCGCCGGCTGCCCGCCACCGGCGCCCAGCGGAGCGCCTCGCGCCGCTCGCCCTTCGAGGCCGCCTCCGAGGC
>NZ_CAHJWH010000025.1 GCF_903642205.1 Caulobacter sp. S45
GGAACAGCTTGGCCACCAGGGGCAGCCAGACGCCGTCCAGCGGGTTCTTGTCGATGAAGATGCGGCCGGCCGGTTCGACGCCATAGGCGCGCACCCGCCGCCAGTAGTCCGTGCGCAGGACCTCGGCCTGGACCTCGTCCAGCGTGGCGAGGCCATGCAGCGCCGCGTCGTCGCCGAACCACGGCTTGGCCATGCCGCGCAGCAGAGGCTGCTCCTCCAGGGCGACCACCTGGGGGTGGCTGGCCAGCACCTGCTCCAGCAGGGTGGTGCCCGAGCGCACGAAGCCGACCAGGAAGACGTGGCCGGCCGGCGCGTCAGAAGTTGACCCGGCCGGAGCCGGCGCCGCGTGCCAGTCGGCCGGATCGGCGCGCGCGAAGCTCGCCTGCAGGCGGCGGCAGAGGTCCACGCCGGGCTCCACCCCCGCTGCGGCGAGCTGCGGCCCGTGCACCGCCCAGATGGCGGCGTTGGCGCGGGCGTGCGCCTGCATGGCGGCCTCAGGCCGATCAAGACGATCCAGGGCGTCGGCGTAGAGCGAGCCGAGCGCGCCCTGGTGCAGCGCCGACAGACCGGGGCGCGACAGCCGCCGCTCCAGCCGGTCGGCCGCCGTTGAGGGCTCGCCCCGCTTCAGCTCGATGGACGCGAGGACGAGCGTCGCGGCCGGCTCGTCGAAGTCGGCGGCGAGAGCGCGGCCGGCGTAGCTCCGCGCCTGGTCCAGCTCGCCTCGGCGCAAGGCGTGGTTGGCGAGGGCGCCCAAGGCGTCCGGGTACTCCGGCGCGAGCTCGACGGCCCTGAGGTACGCGCTGCGGGCCGGCTCGGCCTCGTCCAGGGCGTCCAGAGCCAGGCCACGGCCATGATGGGCCTGGGCGTGCAGAGGCGCGGACGCCAATACCTGGTTGTAAAGCCGCAGCGCCTCGACGTCGCGTCCCTGCTGCGACAGGCATCCCGCGAGCGCGCAGAGAAGAAAGGCGTCGTCCGGCGCAAAGCGCAGGCCGGTCTCGAGCAGCCCCATGGCCTCACCGTAACGGCCCTCCACCTGACGGCGGTGTGCGAGGAGGTTGAACACCAGCGGATCGCGGCCGCCCGCCTGCAGCGCCGCTTCGGCCAGCGCAATCGCCCGGTCGACCTCACCGGCGCCGAGGGCGGCGTGGACAGCGGCGAGGCGCACAGGCCCTGGATCGGCGAGTTCGCTTCGCATGTCGTCTCCGCTGCGAGGGTCCATCCTGCCCGATCCTAAGGCTCTTCGCGGCCAAGCCCAGCCTGCAAGCCGTCCCCTGCTGCATTGTGTCCGGGAGGGTCCGGATCGCCTTGCCGCATGGGCTCCCCGGCGAGATGGTGCCGTAAGGTCGGGCGTTGCGGGAGAATGGGATGGTTTCGTTTCGGGTCAGGCGCCTGCTTCTGGGCGCGTCGGCGGCGCTGCTGGCGGCGGGGACGGCGCAGGCCCGGGACGTGGTGGTGCATGCCGGACGCCTCATCGACGGTGTGACCAAGACCGGGCGCGACCAGGTCTCCATCCTGATCCACGATGACCGCAGCACCGCGGTGCAGCCGGGCTTCGTCTCGCCGCCCGGCGCGGAGGTCATCGACCTGTCCGGCCAGACGGTGCTGCCTGGGCTGATCGACTGCCACGACCACATCACCGCCACCTGGCGCGCGGGTGACCCGATCCGGCTGGCGGTCACCCGCACCAACGAGGACGACGCCACCGGGTCGACGGTGTCCGCCCGCAACACGCTGCTGGCCGACGACGAGATCAGAGCGATCGACACCGCCCATGCCCTGCACATGAAGGCCGCCGCTCACGCCCACGGGACGCAAGCCATCGACCACGCCATCCTGCTCGGCGTCGACTCCACCGAGCATGTCTCCCGCGCGAACGCCGGCTCCGACGCCCTCTTTAAGGCGCACGGGACCTACCTGGTCCCCACCATGCTGGTGGCGCCAAGGTCTATGAGCGCGCCCGCACCCACCCTGAGGAACTGAACCCGTCGACGGCGGTGTAGGCGCCACATGCGCCG
This sequence comes from Caulobacter sp. S45, assembly GCF_903642205.1. Classification (GTDB taxonomy): domain Bacteria; phylum Pseudomonadota; class Alphaproteobacteria; order Caulobacterales; family Caulobacteraceae; genus CAHJWH01. The sequence goes on from NZ_CAHJWH010000025.1 coordinate 2,016, forward strand.
CCAACTCGCCAGCGCTCGCTCCATTCAAGGCGTCCAGGCATGACCGAGCAGACCCCACCGGCCGTCGATCCCGTCCGCCTGAAGCTGTTCCTCGGTCACCCGCGCGGTCTCGGCTATCTCACCTTTGCTGAGTCCTGGGAGCGGTTCTCCTTCTCCGGCATGCAGGCGCTCCTGGTGCTCTACATGGGCCAGCGCCTGCTCCTGCCCGGCCATGTGGAGCACGTGGCCGGGTTTGCGGGCTTCCGCCACGCCATCGAGCAGGTCTACGGCCACCTTTCTACCCAGGCGCTGGCCTCGGTGATCTTCGGCCTCTACTCGGGCGGGGTCTATCTGACGCCGATCGCCGGCGGCTACATCGCCGACCGGCTGCTGGGCCGCACCCGCACGGTGGTGATCGGGGCGCTGCTGCTCATGCTCGGCCACTTCCTCATGGCCTTCGAGCAGCCGTTCCTGATCGCGCTGGCCTGCCTGGTGGCCGGCGTCGGCGGCTTCAAGGGCAACATCGCCACCCAGGTGGGCGAGCTCTATGCGCCAGGCGACCTGCGCCGAGCCGACGCCTTCCAGCTCTACATCATCGGCATAGCCAGCGCGGCCACCGTGGCGCCGCTGGTCTGCGGCGCGCTGGGACAGGGGATCGCCTGGCACTGGGGCTTCGGCGCAGCGGGCGTCGGCATGCTGGCGAGCCTGGCGGTCTATCTCTACGGCCAGCGCTGGACCCCAGAGAGCCACCAACGCCGCGCCGTCGCCCATGCGCCGCGGCGCCGCCTGGCGCGTGGGGAGGGCCGCACCGTCCTGCTGCTGCTGGCGCTCCTGCCCGCCCTCGCCCTGTCGCTGGTGGGCAACGAGCAGATGTTCAACACCTACCTGGTCTGGGGCGAGCAGCACTACGACCTGCGGCTGATAGGCCACGCCATGCCGGTCACCTGGCTGCTGTCGCTCACCTCCATCATCGCCATCGCCTGCATGTCGGGCGTAGTGGTGTTCTGGCGCTACAGCGCGCGCTGGTGGGGCGAGGTGAACGAGATCAACAAGCTGGTGATCGGCTGCATGGTCTCGGCCACCGCTCCACTGCTGCTGGCCGGCCTGAGCGCCCAGGAGGCTGCGACCGGCCATAAGATCGGGCTGGCCTGGGCCCTGGTCTTCCACTTCCTCAACGAGATCGGCATCGCCAACGTCGTGCCGGTGGGCCTGGCGCTGTTCACCAGAGCCTCGCCCAAGGCCGTGGGCGGACTGATGGTGGGTGTCTACTACCTGCACATGTTTGTCTCCAACATGCTGGTGGGGTGGCTGGGCGGCCTGCTGGAGCGGATGAGCTCCACAAACTTCTGGCTGCTGCACGCGGCCCTGGTGGCGGGCGGCGGGATGGCGCTGCTGCTGTCCAGCCTGGTGTTCGGCCGCCTGTTAACCCCCGCCGTCGATCCGGAGCTGGTGGAGGCCCGGCCCTTCCATGAGCTGGAAGGCTCCCTCGCCCCTTCAGGCGCCGTCGCGGTCTGAAGCGCATCCCGCGGCGGTGGCGGCGCGCTTGAACGAAGGCGCGCCACCTCCGCCCTCGACATAGCCGAAGGTTCGGCTCCAAGGCTCGAGCAGGGGCTGGACGCCCTGCAGGTGCGTGGCGTAGCGCCGCCAGGTCTGCAGGCCCTGCCGGTTGACGCCGTTGCGCAGCTGGACGGCGCTGGGCGAGGAGACACGGCCCTCGCGCACACGCCGGCCGACGTCGAACATCTCCGCGCTCAGCTCCAGGCCCAGGTGATCGCAGATGCGGGCCAGCGCGCCGGGTAGATCGGCCACTAGGTCCTCGTGCCGGTAGAGCAGCACGTCGCCCGGGATCACGTCCAGATACGTCTGCACCAGGCGCATGTAGCTGTCGTAGAGGCGGGCGGCGCTCTGGAGATCAAGCAGCTCGTAGGTGTAGCTGTTCACGGCGAAGCGGTGCTTGAAGCAGCTGAGCACCACATCCTGGGGCTGGCGGAGCGAGAAGACGATCTTCGCTTCGGGGAACAGCCGCCAGAGCAGCGGCAGCTTGACGCCGTTGAAGGGGTTCTTGTCCACGAAGACCTTGCCCGCCGGCTCCACGCCGAAGCCTCGCACGCGCGCCCAGTAGTCGGCCCGGTGTCGCGACAGGGTTGAAAGGTCAGCGTGCCGCAGCCGCTCCAGACCGTTCGGCTCGCCAAGGAAGGCCTGCACACCGGAGGTGAGCGCTTCCCGCTCCTCCAGCGTGACGACGTCGTCCCGCGCCGCCAAGGCCTGTTCGAGCAGGGTGGTGCCCGACCGCATGAAGCCCATCAGGAAGACGTGCACCCTGGGCGGCGGCGGCGGCTCGCCGACGAGCGGCAACCGCCACGGCTCCGGCCGGGCGCTGAGCGTCTGGGTGCGCAGGCCCTGGAGCGTCTCCACGAGCTTCGACCGGCCGAACCGCGGCTCATGCAGGCGGCGAGTTTCGGCATTGCCTTGGGCGTAAAGGGCGAACGCCTCGGCATGGCGGCCCTGCCGCTCGCGGACGTCGCCGAGCAGTCCCAGAGCCAGGCGGCGCGCCGGACCGGGACCCGTCCCGTGAGCCAGCCAGACCTCCAGCCGCTCCGCCGCCTCATCCGGGCGACCGGCCTGCAGATCGGCCTCCGCCAGGGCGCGTGTCGCCGAGGCCATCGCGGGATCAAGCGCCAGCGCCGCCAGGGCCAGCCTGCGGCCCTCCTCCCAGTCCCCCCGTCGGGTGGCCAGCACCGACAGTTGGCCGAGCGGTTCGGGCCGCCCCGGCAGGCGCTCCGCCGCCTGGGTCAGGCTGGTGCGCGCCCCGCTCACATCGCCATCGCCGATCTGGGCCATGCCGAGCTCGTGCCAGACGCCGCCGAGATCGGGCCGCAGCGCCAGCGCCCGCCGGAAGGCGGCCATCGCCTCGCGCCCGCGGCCCAGCCGCACGAGCAGGGCGCCCTGCGCCTGCTGCAGTTCGGCGTTCTGGGGCGCTAGGCGCACGGCAGCGCTGAAGTCCTCCAGCGCGTGAAGCAAGCGCCCCTGACCCTCGGCGCGGCGGGCCCGCAGGCCATACAGCATGGGGTGGACGACGCCTGCGGCCAGCGCCTGCTCGGCCAGCCTTGCGGCCGCTTCCCCGTCTCCGCGCTGCAGCGCCGCCAGCACCTTGGCCGGGGGGGCGGCCGGCTCCGCTGCGGCCTCTGCAGCGCCTCCGTAGAGACGCTGCTCCGTCATACCGCCATCCTGCGCCTGTCCTCGCACCCGCTCATCCCGGCGGATGCCGGGACCCAGATTATAGGACACGTCCGTCATGAGTGGACCTGACTTCACTCGAAGCGCCGGGCTCTACGATCCGGGTCCGGCATCCGCCGGGATGAGCGGGCTATCTAGCCTGCCCGAAAGCCCCTCAGGTCAGAAGTCGGCCTTCAGCGTCACGAACAGCGTGCGGCCCAACGCATCGTAGACGCCGTTGAAGGTGTTGCCGTTGCCGCCCGTCTCCCCGGCGCCGACGAAGGAGCCCGAGTCGACGATGGGCGGGTCCTTGTCCAGCACGTTGTTGCAGCCGACGGTCAGGCTGAGCTGATCCTTGATCTGCCAGGCGGCGGTGAGGTCGAGGTAGGTGAAGGAGTGGATGCTGTTGTCGGCCGTGTCGGTTATGCCATAGGCGTGGTTGGTGAGCAGCGGCTGGTCGGTGTTGGCGTCCAGGTGGGTGGGGCCGACATAGCGCATCTGGGCCGATACCTGCACCGGCAGGTGCGAGGGCCGGAAGGTGAAGCGCGCCTTGCCCCTGATCTTGGGTAAGGGGTTGCCGCAGGTCAGGCCGTAGAGGCCGACGCAGTTGTAGACCGGGCCGCCGCTGACCGGCTGGGTGGTGAAGCTGTTGGTATAGGTCGTCAGGACATTGACGCTGATCGTCCCGATGTCGGGCAGACCGAACTCCTCGATCCGTTTGCGGTAGTCGCCCTCCACGTCGATGCCGTCGGTACGCAGGAAACCCGAATTGGTGTTTAGGGACGAGACGTAACCGTCCTGGCCGTAGATGGTGAAGGTGTCCGGATCCCGGTGGAACCTCTCTGCGCAGACCGCCAGATCACCCGCGACGCACTCGTTGACGAACACGTTGTTGGGAATGGACTGGATCAGGTTGCGCACGACGATGTTGAAGTAGTCCACCGATAAGGTGAACCCGCGCGACCATGACGGGGTGGGCGTGAAGACGAAACCCGCCGTTTCGGTATCCGCTCTTTCGGGCGCCAGGTTCTTGTTGCCGCCAGTGAGGCTGGAGCACTGGCCAGCGGGGCAGTCAAAGTTGTCGGCGCTGAACTTGCCGTACAGGTTTTTGGGCAATCCGGTGGCCACGCAGGCTGCGAGCGAGGCGACCGGATTGGCGCCCACGCAGGGATCGGAGCCGCCGAACAGGTCGACGTTCTGCGGCTTGAACAGCTCCACCACGTTGGGCGCGCGCACCGCCCGATTGTAGCCGGCCCGGAAGCGGATATCGGCGGTGGGCGCATACTCCATCTGCGCCTTGTAGGTGTCGGTGATGCCCGCGGTGCTGTACTGGGAGAAGCGGTAGCCGCCGTCGAACGACAGGTCCTTGACGAAGGGCAGGTCGGTGACAAGCGGCACCCGCACCTCGCCGAACAACTCGTACACGTCGAAGCTGCCCGCGTTGGGCAGGGCGCCGCTGGTGCCCGACAGGTCGGCGTCGATGTATTCCTGGTCGGGCTGGAAGACCAGGTTCTCGCGCCGGTACTCTGCGCCCAGGGCGACACCGACCCCGGTGGCGGCGTAAGGGCTCTTGATCCCGTAGCGGGTCAGGTCGCCGCTGATCGAACCGCTGACCACCTGCTCCGTCGTGGAGCCCTCTTGCAGGGCCGGCGCCGTGACATAGTTGAAGGCGGCCTGGCTGACCCCGCCCAACTGGAACACGTTGATCGGAACGCAGGCGCCGCCCGAGATGCACTTGCCGGTGGTCGGATCGACAAGCAGTGCGTTCTGCAGGCGAGACGTGGACACGTCGTTCAGCAGGAGGTTGGAGACGTTCGCCGTGCCGTATTGGCCGTAGATGTCATAGCTCCAGCCCGAGCCCAGATCGCCGCGCGAGCCGATGTTGATCTTGTAGTCCTCGTGCTGGAACCCATAGTCGCGGGGGAAGCTCGCGAAGCGGTAGCCGACCTGGTAAGCGACCTGGGTCGGGGTTCCGGCCGCCGTGCCGCAGAGCTGCGCCTGTTCGCTGGCGGCGATCAGCGGGTTGTCGCAGTTGATGTTGTAGGTGCTCGCGCCGCCCGCGCCTGTGCCGGCGAAAAACCCGCTGGGCGCGATCTGACCCACCGTCTGATCATCGTCGAACATGAATTCCGAGTAGATATCAAACATGGGGTTGATCTTGTAATCGGCGAAGTAGCCCCCGGTATAGCGGGTCTCGGAACGCTGGAAGTAGTTCGTAGCGCCATAGTTGTAGGCCGGCACATGGTTGGTGACCAAGCTCTGGCTACCGTCCGGATTGTCGTGGAACTGGTGTGTGGTGTCCACACCCAGCGCCGACAGGGCGGAGGACGGCACGAACTTGCCGTAGATGCCGTTGCTCGACCCGCCGCAGACGTGGGTGTCATAGATGTTGGCCGCAGCACTGGCTGAGGCGCCGGCGCTGATGGTGCAGGCGCTGTAGTCGTATTTGGACTCCACGATGGGCTCGAGGTGGCGATATCCGACATAGGCGGTGATGTTGCCCTTGCCGTCCGGTGCGTTGACCCCGAAAAGGGCGCTGGCCTCTTCGTTGAGGTTGTAGACTTGGTTGCCTGCGGGCGCCTGGGTGAAGCCTGCATCCGAGATCAGGCCGCGGGCCACTTGGTCGTTGTTGTCGTGCTCGGCGAAGTTGTCGGTGAACTCCAGCTCCACACCCTGGAAGTTCTTCTTCATGACGAAGTTGACCACGCCGGCGACCGCGTCGGAGCCATAGACCGCGGAGGCGCCGCCGGTGACCACCTCCACCCGGTCCACCAGCTCACTGGGGATCACGTTCACGTCCGGCACCGCGCTGGTGTAGAGGCCGGTTGGATCGCCCGGCATCAGGCGCTTGCCGTTGACCAGCACCAGGGTGCGCTTGGCGTTCAGGTCGCGCAGGTTGATGGTGGCGATGCCGTTGGAGAGGCCCGAGAGGCCAGAGGTCTGGTCGGCCGTCACCGAAGGCAGCTCGTTGATCACCTGCTCCACCGCAGTGGCGCCGATGTTGGTGAACTCCTGGCTGCCCACCACGGTGAGCGGACTGGTCGATGTCAGGCTGGGAGACCGGATGCGCGAACCGGTGACCACGACCTCGTTGGCCTGGGTCGCGGCGCCGTTGGCGCTCGTCGCCGGCAGGGCGGACGCCGCAGCTGGGCCGAAGGCCGGGGTCGCGGGCAACGGCATCTGGACGGTCTGCATAGGCGCGGTCTGGATCGCCTGGGCCAGGGCGGAACCGCCTACTGAGAGGGTCGCCACTCCCGCGATCATCGTGGACGAGAACAAGTAGTCGCGCCTTAGCTTCATCCTAAAACCGTCCCCTTGCAGATATGCGCCTGAGCGCTCGACGGCGTCTTGATTCGTCAGCGCCTCGTCCCCGGGGCACTTGGAGCCCTCCAACCCGCAAGGCCGAGGCTTTTCCCGCGCCGGCCCAAAGAAATGTCTGCTTCGTCACATTATGTCTGAAGTTTGGGCAGCCGTGTCAAAAGAGTGGCGCGCGCTCATCCACCCAATCAATGCACCGGCGTGCCTGCAGATTCCCTAAAAGGCGCGTAAAGAGGACAAATCCACGCACCCCGCCAGTTGTCCTCAAGAAGACTTCCCCTTGGCGTCTTCTCCCGCTTGAAGCTGGACGTTCAAGTTGTGTTTGATCAAGACTGCGCACGGCCTGAGCGAAGAAGCGCTCACCCATCTGGCGCACGTCGGCGGGTAGGGATAAGCTCGCCGTGCTGGACGGAGGGGATGTCATGACGTGCACCGGGCGGCTCGCAGACGGCCGGGCCGCCTTCATCCAGCCGTCGAGCTCCTGGCGCCGTCCGGCTGACGCCGCCATCACCGTTCATGCTGGCCCGGGCGGCACGCCTTGATCAGGCTGCTCCTCGCCGCCCTCCTGGCGACGGCGCCAGGATGGAGAGCCGTCGATCCCGAGAACACCCTGGTGGTGGACACGAGCCGCGGCCTAGTGATCGTCGAGCTTCGCCCTGAATTGGCGCCGCGGTCCGTCGCGCGGGTGAAGGCGCTCGCGCGCATGCACGTCTACGACGGGCTGCTGTTCCACCGGGTGCTGCCCGGCCGCTTCGCCCAGACCGGTGATCCGGACAATAAGGACGGCGGCAAGTCGAGCCTCCCCAACCTGGCGCCCGAATTTCTGGTCGACGACCTGCCGCCAAGCACTCTGAACGTCGTGCGGCGCTCCAGCGATGGGATCGAGGGCTTTGTGGGCGGCTCGCCCGTGGCCGCGCTGCAGCCCGGCGCCTCCGTGCCCGGCCACCACGGGCTGCGCGCCTGGGGAGCGATCTGCCAGGGCGTGCTCGGGATGGGTCGCGACGCGCGGGTCGACAGTGGCAACAGCGAGATCTTCTTCACCCAGACGGCCAACCGCTACCTCGACCATGACTACAGCGTGGTCGGGCGCATCCTGGTGGGGCAGGCGGCGATCGACGCCCTGGCGCCGGGCTTTCCCCCCGCTCATCCGGACCGGATGCTGGAGGTGCGCGTGCTGGCCGACATGCCGGCCGCCGAGCGGCCTCGGGTGGAAGTCATGGACGAAGCCGGCGCCGCCTTCGCGGCCCTGGTGGCGCGGACCCGTCAGGCGCGCGGCGCGGACTTCAGCCTCTGCGACGTCGAGCCGCCGGCTCGGGTGCGATAAGGCGGCAGGGAGCCACGCCCCGGGACTTAGGCCGTCGCCCTTAGATCCTTCGCCTGAAGGAGCCCCTAGCCATGCTTCGCCTCATAGGCCTTCACCGCTGCGAGGGTGTTGGCCACGTGATCGCCGGGGTTCATGTTGCTGTAGGCGTAGATCACCCTGCCGTCGGGCGCGATGACGTAGGAGGTCCGCGCCGCGTAGCCGACCAGGGCCATCTTCGCGTCATAGGACTTCGCTACCATCAAGGTAGGATCAGCCGCGACCGGGAACTTGCTCTGGCACTCCGACACCGAGAAGCGGTCCAGCTTGGCGATCTCGTCATGGCTCACGCCGATGACGGTGGCGTGCATCGCCTTGTATTGGTCGATGGCGGCGGCGAAGGCGTGAGCTTCAGCCGTGCAGCCGCCCGTGAACGCCTGAGGGTAGAAGTAGAGGACCACCGGCCCCTTCTTCAGGGCGTCCGCGAGCTTGAAGCTGAACTCGTGGCCGCCGAGAGTCGCTGGGACAGTGAAGTCCGGCGCCGCTGCACCCACGGGCAGGGCCGCTTGGGCCGGGACTGCGCAGGCGCCACAAACGACAGCCGTCAAGCCCAGGGCCGCCAACATCCGCTTCATAGTCGCTCTCCCGCCCGGGTCCGGACGAGCGGAGCTTAGGCTATTGCTGGCTCTTAGGCGAGGGCGGCCGACTCCGGCTATTTCCTTCGAGACGCGTCCTGCGAGGGACCTCAGGATGCGGAGAGGTAAGACGTCAGCTTGCTCGCGTCTCGACCCAAGCAGCGCCGCTCTACGTTCGCGCCTTCTGCACTGCGATCCAGGCATCCACCCGCCGCTCCAGGATGTTTAGCGGCATCGCGCCCTCGTCCAGCACCACGTCGTGGAAGTTGCGGTAGTCGAACCGCGGCCCCAGCGCCGCCCGCGCCCGGTCGCGGAGCTGCGCGATCTTCAGCTCGCCGATCTTGTAGCCCAGCGCCTGGGCCGGCCAGCCGATATAACGGTCGGTCTCGTTCTGGATGTTCTTGTCGGAGAGTGCGCTGTTGTCCTTCAGGCAGGCGACCGCCTGCTCCCGCGTCCAGCCCTTCCAGTGGACGCCCACGTCCATGACGAGTCGACAGGCGCGCCACATCTCCATGGAGAGCAGGCCGAAGCGGTCGTAGGGCGTCTCGTACAGGCCCATCTCCCGGGTCAGCTGCTCCGAATAGAGCGCCCAGCCCTCAACGAAGGCGGTGATGTCGCCGTCCTTGCGGAACAGCGGCGTATCCACGAGTTCCTGGCCGAGCGCGATCTGGATGTGGTGGCCGGGCGCGCCCTCGTGGCTGACCAGGGCCGGCAGCTCGTAGAGCGGCCGCTGGTCGAGGTGGGAGGTGTTGATCATCAGCCCTCCGGCCACGCCCTGCTCGGGGCTGCCGGGGTCGTAGCGGGCGGAGGTGTAGCCGTCCTCGATGGCGCGGGGCACTTCGCGCACGCCATAGGACAGGCGCGGCAGCTTGCCGAAGTAGGCGGGCAGCTGGTCGTCCACCCGCTTGGCCAGCCGGCTGGCCCGCTCCATCAACGCCTCGCGCGAGGTCAGGTAGAACTTCGGGTCGGTGCGGAGCTTCTGCAGGAACGCTGCAAACGTGCCCTGGAAGCCTGAAGCCTGGATTTCCACCGCCATGGCGGCGCGGATGCGGGCGATCTCCGACAGGCCGAGCGTGAATATCTGGTCCGGGGTCATGTCGGTGGTGGTCTCGCGCCGCACGCGGTAGGCGTAGTAGGCGCGCCCGTCCGGCAACGCGGAGGCGCCAAGCGTCGTACGGGCGTGAGGCAGGTAGTCGTCGGCGAAGAAGGCGGCCAAGCGCTGCTCGGCGGGCTTGACCCGGGCGCGGATCAGCTCCAGCGCCTGGGCGCGGAGCGCATCCCGCTGGAGCCGCATGGCGGCGGGCAGGCTGTCGAAGGGCTGCAGCAGCGGGCTCTGCTCGACCGGCAGGTCGGCCTGGGCGCGGGTGGCCTTTGCGGCGGTCTTCGCTGTGATCGAGGGGCTGACGAAGTCGGTGGCGAGCCCCCGGCGCATGTTGGCGATCTTGGTGGCGTAGTAGTCCGGCAGGGTGGCGATGCGTGTCAACCAGGCCTTGGCCTCGGCCTCGTTATGGATGCGCACGCTCTCGGCCGCGTAGGACGAGGTGACGAAGAAGCCCTCGTCATTGGTGAAGGGGATGCGGTCCTCGTCGAAGGCTGAGCCCTGGATGTCGAGGTCGAGCTGGCGGCTCAGCAGCTCCTGGTTCAAGGCGTCCTCGCCGGTGAGGACCGAGGCCGGCACGGCGTCCAGCCGGCGGCGGAAGGTACGGTTCTGCGCCAGCCGCTCCGCCTCCGCCCGGGGGCTGTCGTCGGGCCAGAGCGCCGCGGCCGCCAGATCGCCTCGCTGGCCGGCGCCGATGGGGTCGGCCTTGGCGTAGAAGGTGTCGTAGTCCTTCAGGATGGCGTGGAGCTGGTCCGGGCCAGAGGCCTGGGCCAGGGCGTGTCCGGCGATGGAAAGCACCCCCGCCGCGCCCAACCCTGCAAGCCAAGCCTGCAACGTGAACGTCTCGCCCAGCCGGCCCCCCTTCATGCGCCTCTCCGCGACCCGAACCGTCCCCCCGGCTCGCGCAGCGGCGGAGGACGCCGTCACCCTACCGGTTCAAGCCGGGTCCGCAACGGCGCGCGGCGTGCTTGACGGGTCTAGTCCTTGGCGCGTTCCGAGTACGACCCGTCCTCGGTCATCACCACGATGCGCGTGCCCACGGTGATGTAGGTCGGCACCATACAGCGCACCCCGTTGGACAGGATCGCCGGCTTGTAGGAGCCCGACGCCGTCTGGCCCTTCACCGCCGGCTCGGTCTCCACCACTTCCAGCGTCACGCGCGGCGGCAGCTCGACGGCGAGAGGAAGATCGTCGTGCACCATCAGCGAGACGGTCATGCCGTCCTGCAGATAGGCCGCGGCGTCGCCCACCATGGCCTTGGACGCGGTGAGCTGGTCGTAGGTCTCCGGGTTCATGAAGTGGAAGCCGTCGCCGTCGCTGTAGAGGAAGGTGTGGTTGCGCTCGTCCACCTCGGCGCGCTCCACAACCTCGGTAGTGCGGTAGCGCTCCGACACCTTCACCCCGTCGGAAATGCGGCGCATGTCGAGCTGGGTCACCGGCGTGCCCTTGCCGGGGTGGATGTTCTCGATGCTGAGCACGATGTAGAGCTTGCCGTCGATGTCCAGGGCGTTGCCCTTGCGAAGCGAGCTGGCGGCGACCTTCACGTATATGGTCCTCAAAGGCTGGACGGGCGCTCTTTGGGGCGCCGTTCGGGTCCGAATGGATCGGGATCGGCGCGACCTATAGCGAACGCCGCCGAAATCGCCACCCCCGCGCCCGAGAGGTCCCGCGCCTTGCCCCCGCCCTCCCCGTCCGAGCCCTGGTGGCGGCCCGACGTCCACCAGGACCGCCGCCCGCGCCTGATCGTGCGCAATGCCATCAAGCGGGCGTTCCGCGCCTGGTTCGAGGCGCGCGACTTCACCGAGGTGGAGGCCGCCGCCCTGCAGGTCTCCCCCGGCAACGAGGCGCACCTGCACGCCTTCACCACCGAGGCCATCGGCCCGGACGGGACGCGCACGCCGCTCTATCTGCACACCTCGCCGGAGTTCGCGGCCAAGAAGCTGCTGGCGGGGGGCGAGCGGCGCATCTTCGACTTCGCCCGGGTCTGGCGCAACCGCGAGCGCGGACCCCTGCACCACCCCGAATTCACGCTGCTGGAATGGTACAGGGCGGAGGAGCCCTACGAGACCCTGATGGCCGACTGCGAGGCCCTGCTGACCCTGGCCGCCGACACGGCCGGGGTGGAGGCCTTCGCCTTCCGGGGCGGAACCTGCGATCCGCGCGCGAGGCCGGAGCGGCTGAGCGTGGCCGAGGCCTTCACGCGCCATGCCGGGATCGACCTGCTGGCGACCCTGTCCGGCGGGACCGGCGCGGATCGCGACGCCCTGGCCGCCGCGGCGGCCCAGGCCGGCGTGCGCACGGCCGGGGACGACACCTGGTCGGACGTGTTCAGCCGCGTGCTGGTGGAGCGCATCGAGCCGCGGCTGGGCCGAGGCGCGCCCACCATCCTCTACGAATACCCGACGGTGGAGGCGGCCCTGGCGCGGCGCACCGCCCGCGACCCGCGCCTGGCCGAACGCTTCGAGCTCTATGCCTGCGGCGTGGAGCTGGCCAACTGCTTCGGCGAGCTGACCGACCCCGCCGAACAGCGCCGCCGCTTCGAAGCCGAGATGGCGGAAAAGGCCCGCCTCTACGGCGAACGCTATCCGCTCGACGAAGACCTGCTGTCCGCCCTCCCCCTCATGCCCCCGGCCAGCGGCGCCGCCCTCGGCTTCGACCGCCTGGTCATGCTGGCCACTGGCGCGGGGCGGGTGGAGGAGGTGATCTGGACGCCATGACGACACCCGATCCGCCCTTATAATGACGGGTAGTGACGGTCCTTAGACGCAACCGCAGCAGTCAGGCGCCCCTGTCCTCATCCCGTCTTAAGGGTGGCGCACACCCTGCTTGAAGAGGACGAGGATGGAACAGAGATCGAGGTCACTCCGCATCATCTCGGCGCGGAGGGGCCACGCGTGCAGAACGAAGACGCTATGGAAACCAGCCTCATTAGCCACACCTTGGATCTGGCGGCCCTCCCCCCGCTCACCGGGAGGCAGAAAGCGGAGCTGGCGGCGCTGGCCGCACTGGCGGAGTCCGATATCGACACGAGCAATATTCCTCCGCTGCCGGACGAGGCATGGACGAACGCCGTGCGGGGCCGCTTCTACAAACCGCGCAAGACGTCCACCACCGTGCGCCTGGACGCCGACGTGCTGGCGTGGCTCCGCTCCCACGGCCGCGGCTACCAGACCCGCCTCAACGCCATCTCCGCCGCGAAATGCTGGCGACGCTGAAGGACGGCTGAGGCTGAGACGCGCGTTCGACGAGGAGCAGACCCATTGAGAGTTGGTTAGAGGTAGTTTTTCAACTCTACAAATTCATCAGCCTACTCTGCGTGCATCAGGTGCGCCCGTCATGGAAATGAAGGTCATCCAATTAGCTCGATCGTAACCAATCTGAACCTCCGTCCCTTCCTTGTAGAAGACGAGCCTAGGGTTCTCAGGTTCAAGTGCTTTAGTCTCAGAAGGAGAGTGGCCACTTTCAGCTAAACCTTCAGCGAGCTGCTGAATAGCGATGCAAAAGCCAGACGAGCGGATCAATCGGGGATGGGCGACGTGAAACATCGCGTCGGGATTTTATCTGCTAATCATCATGTCGAAATACCAGTCTTTGCCGGCCTCCGCGTCGTAAAAGGCATATCTCGACTGTCGCGGAGAGGTCGGCTTCACCTCGGTCAAATGCACGCCCAGGACATTCTCGACGTCTTTCGCCTTCAGCTGGCGCTGAGGCATGTCAACAAAACGGATCAACTTGCTTGCAAGATCATCAGCCGTGCGGGGGTAATCGTCTGGACTTAAAACTCGCGATGCCTCAGTCACAGGCGTCGGCGACCTAACCGGAGCGCAGGGCATGGCCGCCCAGACTTGGGCTTGAACGAGGCCTGCGGCTATCAAGCTCGTCAAGCTATACGACGTCATCTCACCCTCAGATCAGTACCGGATTTTTCGTCTTCAGGTGGGTCGTGTCAACGGCTGCGTTGGGTCTTCTCGGTCGCCAGCTCTTCAAAATAGCCTACATCCACCCTTCCCGCGCCCCACGTTTGCCTCGCCCTTCCCGTCCCGCCATACCTGCGCCCGTGAAGCCGCTCCGCACCCCCGCCGACCTCCTGCACGCCGGCCTCGTGGCGGCTGAAGCGCTGCCCGGTCTGGAGCGGGTGGCGGCGCGGTATGCGGTGGCGGTGACGCCGGCCATGGCTGGGCTGATCGACCCCGCCGACCCGCACGACCCCATCGCCCGCCAGTTCCTGCCCCAGCCGTTCGAGCTGGACGCCACGGCCGAGGAGCGCGCCGATCCCATCGGCGACGGGGCGCACAGTCCGCTCGCCGGCGTCGTGCACCGCTATGCGGACCGGGTGCTGCTGAAGCTCACCCACACCTGCGCCACCTACTGCCGGTTCTGCTTCCGCCGCGAAGTGGTGGGGCCCGGCGGCGGGGGCGAGCTGGCCGGCGAGGCGCTGGAAGCGGCCATGGCCTACATCGCCGCCGATCCGGCCATCTGGGAGGTGATCCTGACCGGCGGCGACCCGCTGATCCTCTCCGCCCGGCGGCTGGGCGCGGTGATGGCGCGGCTGGAGGCGATCGAGCACGTCAAGGTGGTGCGGCTGCACACCCGCATCCCCGCCGTCGATCCCGCCGCGGTCACGCCGGAGCGGATGGCGGCGCTGAAGGGGCGGCGGACGGCGGTCTATGTGGTGCTACACGCCAACCACCCGCGCGAGCTGACGCCTGCAGCGCGCGCCGCATGCGCGAGGCTTGTCGACGCCGGCGTGCCGATGCTCAGCCAGAGCGTGCTGCTGAGGGGCGTCAACGACGATCCCGTCACGCTTGAAGCGCTGATGCGCGCCTTCGTGGAGACGCGGATCAAGCCCTACTACCTGCACCATGCCGACCTCGCGCCCGGCACCGCACACTTCCGAACCACGCTGCAGGACGGACAGACGCTGATGAAGAGATTACGTGGTCGCGTATCGGGCCTGTGCCAGCCGACCTATGTGCTCGACATCCCGGGCGGCTACGGCAAGGCGCCGGTGGGACCGTGTTACCTGCACAATTTGGAGGATGGGGTGGAGGTCGAGGCGCCGGGCGGCGCGCGCCACGCCTATCCGCCGGAGACGTGACTGCGTCCGTTCCTGACGCATGCCAAATCCAGACTGCTCGCAGGAGGGACGAACTCCCTTTTCCTCAGAAAGAACCGAGCGCGGATGAGCCAAGGCACGATCGCCAGTCTTAGCCTCATCAAGATCTGCGATGAGGCGCTATTTTCCACATATGTACGTTGGACGTAAGCGTTCTGCCTAAACATTCCCGCATCGATGCGGACGATCGCGTGCGATTAACAGGAGACTGCTTACACCCGGCGCAAGCCGTGTCGGCTTTCATGCCACCGCACGCGTGCGGTGGAGCGCCTTCATGACCTCCACGGCCTGAGCGCGCTCGCGGGGCTTCAACTGCTCCCAGATCGTCCAAAGTCCCTCGGGGTCCGACGGGTCGCGCATGATCAGGCTTGCACGATCGGTCCGATAGACCTGGGCTAAAAGTTCCAGCAAAACCTGGTTGTAGGGTAGCTTTCCGCGTTCGATCCGACTGAGGGTGGCGTGGGTCATGCCAATGGGCCGGACCGAAGATGCGCCATCGAGGCGCGCCTCCGATGCGCGCTCGATACGGTCGGCAGCCTGCTCCAGGGTCAGGCCGCTCGCCTTGCGCCATTCGCGCAGGTAGTGGCCCGGATGGGCTTCGTCGTCCGTCGCCATGTGCGCAGGATGCAAAATGTCGCTTCGACTGTCCAGCCGCCCTGTCGGAGCCCGCTCGGGTTGACTCGCATGTACGTCCAGCGCACACACCAGGCGTTCCTGTTTCGTTCTGTGGAGTTGTCCGATGTCAAAGCCGTCTCAGGGGCTGAGAGCCCTCGCCTCCATGCTGGAGACCGTCATCCCCGAGCTCACCCCCGCCGCCCAGACGGCGCTCGGGGGCGCCGCCTCCAGCCTGCACCAAGCCGCCGACGCCCAGGCTGCGGCGGAGGCCGCACGTCTAGGCGGCCCCTTGGTGGGGCCGCTGCTGGGGGTGTTCGCCAGCGCCATGGTTGACGGCTTCTTCTCGCTGTTCCAGGCGCGCGCCACTCCCGCCGCGACCTCCGCAGGTTGAGCCAGGGAGGCGCAGACGATGATCGCTCCCCGCTACCGCCGCCCTCGCAACAGCCTCTCGCCGGAAGACGTGGCCCGGCTCGTCCGCATGCGCGACCAGGGCGCCACCTGGAAGGAGATCGGACGCACCTTCGCCAAGCAGGACGGCGCCTGCAAATCCATCTTCGACAAGGCCAAGGGGCAGGCGCTTCAAGGCTATAGGCCCGACCCGCACGCCAGCGCGCCGGCCTGATCCACTCCGGCCGTCAGGCCGGGGATGCGCGGGCGGCGTCGGGAGGCGTCGCCCCTTTTTTCCCTAGTCTTCCGGCGGCAGGGGGCGTGGCCGCCGCTCGCCGTCGATGGCGATGTAGACGAAGACGCCCTGGGTCACCTTGTAGACGTCGCGTCCGTCACGCCGCCGCCGCCAAGCCTCCACTGACACGCGGACGGACGTTCGGCCCACATTCAGCAGCCGGGCGAACAAGCTGACCTCGTCGCCGACAAAAACCGGGCTGATGAAGCTCATGCCGTCGATGGCGACCGTCACGCAGCGGCCCTGGGCGCGACGGAAGGCGACGGTGGCGCCGGCCAAGTCCATCTGCGAGACCAGCCAGCCGCCGAAGATGTCGCCTTCGGGGTTGGTGTCGGACGGCATGGCGATGGCGCGCAGAACCGGCTCCTCCGCCGGCCAGCCGAGCGGCTCCGTGGCGCCGTCCTGAGGGCTCACTGGGGAAGGCGCCTCGAGGCGCGGACTGGCGGCGGGGGAAGTGCGGTCGGTGCGGCGGGGTCCAGCTCGGCGGCGATGACCGGGGTATGGGCTTGGGTCCAGTCCACCGCCTGGGCCATGACGCCCTGCACCGCGGCGTCATAGGCCTGGACGATGGCGGAGACGCGGTCCTGCGCAGCGGGACGGCGTTCGGTGAAGACTTGCTGCAGCAGCTGACGACCGTCCGCCCGGGTCAGGGTGGCGCGTAGGCTGACCACCACCGTCGGGGCGCCCCCCGCGGTCGGGTCGTAGCGGGCGTCGAACTCGGTGACGTCGAGCCGCAGCAGGGCGGTGGCGGCGCCGAGCTGGCCGCGGTCGATCAGGCGCACGGTGGTGGCGCGGGTGGCGAACGCGTTCTGCACGTCCTCCTGGAACATCAGCACCGCGGGCGTCAGCCAGCGCGCCCCGGCGATATAGGCGGCCTCGTCGCCCCGGGCGGTGAGGATACCGTCGCCGAGCGCCGCGCGGGGCAACGTCACCTGGCTGAGGATCACGCCGAGGGCGGCCTGGCCGCGGCCCACGACCAAGCTGGGCGGCGAAGAGGCTGGCGGTGGCGTCTGGCCGAACTGGTAAAGCTGCGCCGGCGTCTGTTTGGGCAGCAGCGAAACGCAGCCCGAAAGTCCGATGGAGGCGGCTAGAGCGGCAAGCGAGACCCATCTCCTCCCCTGCGCAGCGGGGGAGGTGGAGCGGCGCGCAGCGCCGTGACGGAGGCGGCGGCGCCGCCGCTGCAGCGTCCAACTCGATGAGGCAGCGCCGGCGACGCCTCCCTCGCCAGGCTTCGCCTGGTCCCCTCCCCCCGCTTCGCAGGGGCAGAGATGAAGACGCCTCATGGCTCCACCTGCACGGTCTTGGCCGGCGACTTGGTCAGCAGTTGGCGGGGGTTCTGCTCCACCTCGCCGACCAGACGGTCCAGCGACTCCGCCGCGGTCTGCAGCGAGATTACCGTGCGTGAAAGCTGCGGCAAGCCGTTGTCGGCGAAGTCGGTGGTCGGTCCCTGCAGCTTGCCGATCAGGGTGCGGGCGTCGATGGCGGTCGCCTTCAGCTGGGTGGCCGCGGAGTCGAGGTTGGCCAGGGTGCGCCTGCCGTCGCCAGTGAGCATGTCGTTGGTGTTCAGCGCCAGGGTGTCGATGTGCTGGGATGAGACGGTGACGCTCTTCAGCGTTGTGTCCAGGTCGGCGAGCAGCTGGGTCTGGTTCTTCACCAGGCCCGTGGCGTCGCGGACATTGGCCAGGGTGGCGCTGAAGGCCGCCTCGTTCCTGTCCGACAGCAAGGTGTTCACCCGATCCAGCGCCTCCACCGAGCGGGCCAGCACGTCCCCGCCTCCGGCCAGCAGACCCTCCAGCGCGCTCTGGGTGGTGTGGATGACCGGGATCAGGCCGCTGGGCGTCACATCCTTGAGCAGCGGGCGGTTGGGGCTGCCGGCGGTGATCTGGATGTAGTTGACGCCAGTGATGCCCATCGGCTCCAGCGAGCCCATGGAGTCGGTTTTCACCGGCGCGTCGGAGGTGATGCGGATGCGGGCAACCACGCGGTTGGGATCGCCGCGGTCCAGCGACAGCTTGGTGACGCCGCCCACTTTGATGCCATTGAAATAGACTTCGCCGCCTGAGGAGAGGCCTCGCACCGGCCCTTTGAAGTCGACGTCGTAGACGGCGTACTGGTTGGTGAACTGCGCCCTCGCCAGCCAGACCACGAAGACCAGCAGGCCGACGAACAGCGCCGCCGACACCGCGCCCACCAGAGCATAGTGGGCGTTGCGCTCCATCAGGCCGCGCCCAGGGCGTGGCCGGCCTGCGCCGCGCGGCCCCTCGGGCCCAGGAAGTAGGCCTTGATCCAAGGGTGCTCGGAGCGTTCCAGCTCCGCCAGAGGGGCCGCGGCGACGATCTTGTGGTCAGCGATCACCGCCACCCGATCGCAGAGCGCGTACAGGCTGTCCAGGTCGTGGGTGATCAGCAACACCGTCAGGCCGAGCGCGGAGGACAGCTCCCCGATCAGCCGATCGAAGGATTGGGCGCCGATCGGGTCGAGGCCAGCGGTCGGCTCGTCCAGGAACAGCAGCTCCGGGTCCAGCGCCAAAGCGCGCGCCAGACTGACCCGCTTGCGCATGCCGCCGGAGAGTTCGGCGGGTTTCATCCCGGCGACTTCGGGGCCAAGGCCCGCCAGGGCGATCTTCAGCTCGGCCAGCGCCTCCACCTGGCGACGCGGCAGGCGGGTGTGCTCGCGAAGCGGAGCGGAGACGTTGTCGCGCACGTTGAGCGCCGAGAACAGGGCGCCGCCCTGGAACAGCACGCCCCACCGGGCCTCCAGCTCACGCTGCTCCCGCTCGCCGGCACGGCCTACGTCGATCCCCAGCACCTTGACCTGCCCGGCGTCCGGCTCGCGAAGGCCGATGAGGGTGTTCAGCAGCACCGACTTGCCCGCGCCCGAGCCGCCGACAAGGCCGAGGATCTCGCCCTTGCGCACGGTCAGGTCTAGCCTGTCGTGCACCAGATGCGAGCCGAAGCGCGACACCAGGCCGCTCACCTCGATCGCCGGCTCGGCCGCAGCTCCGTCCTCGGAGAGTCGTGCGGCGGCGGTCTGCACCGCGCTCACAGGCCGAGACCCGTGAACAGCAGGGCGAAGGCGGCGTCGGTGATGATGATGGCGAACAGGGCCTGGACCACGGCGGTGGTCACGCGGCGGCCTAGGCTCTCCACGTCGCCCGCCACCTCCATGCCCTGGCGGCAGCCGATGGCGGCGATGATCATGGCCATGACCGGAGCCTTGCAGATGCCGGTGTAAAACTGCGTGACGCCCACATTGTCCAGCATCCGCTGCAGGAAGAAGGCCGGCGAAAGGCCGACCACTGCCCAGACCACCAGCACGCCCCCCGCGAGCCCCGCGATCATGGCCACGAAGGTCAGCAGCGGCGTCATGACCAAAAGCGCGATGAAGCGCGGGATGATCAGGGCCTCAAACGGGTCCACGCCCATGACCTGCATGGCGTCGACCTCCTGGTTCATCCGCATCGCCCCGATCTCGGCGGCGAAGCTGGAGGCGGAGCGCCCGGCCAGGATGATGGCGGTGACCAGCACCCCGAACTCCCGCAGTACGCCTATGCCCACCAACTCCACCGCGAAGATCTGGGCGCCGAACTGGGCCAGCAGGTCGGTGCCCAGGAAGGCGATTGTGGCGCCCACGAAGAAGGTGGTGGTGGCCACGATCGGCAGGGCGTCCAGCCCCGCCCGCTCCATCAGCGACACGGTGGGGGCGAGGCGGAACCGGCGCGGGTCGATGGCGAGCCGGGCCAGCGCGCTCAGCAGCCGGCCGTAGAAGATGAAGGTGTGGTAGAGTTCGTGGCCCAGGTGCGCCACGCCCTGCCCCAGCCTGACAAGCAGGCCGTAGAGGCCGGCCGGAACCGCCGCCCCGAGCGCCGGAGCCGGTTTGTCGCGCTGTGCGCCTTGGACCAGGGCCAGCAGGGCGCGTACGTCCGGCCTGTCTCCAATGGCGTCCAGGGGCGGCGCGGCGCCTGCATTGAGCAGAGCCACCGCGCCGGCGGTGTCGAATCGGCCGAGTTGCGCCAGGCTCAGAGTCGAGGGCGGACGGCCCCGGGCGGCGTCCGCAAGGCGTGCGCCGGCGCGCCCGAGGCCCGTCGCTGTCCAGTCGCCGCTCAGGACCAGGGTCGCCCCTTGCCCGGCCTGCTGCAGCTCGAAGTCGGCCGGTAGATCCATCCAAACCCTTGCTCGTGTGCAGGAGGCGCCTGGAAGCTAGGCCCCCGAGATAACTCCTGCACGCGTCCGCGGCGCCGTGGCCCGGATCACGCCGCCATTATCGCCAAGCTGAGCCGCGCGCGCCAGCAAAGTCTTGCACAACGCGCCCACAGCGAGCATACGAAGCTAGGCTGACCGCAAACATCGATCCTTGAGCGCGCGCTATTTCGGAAATACTGGGCCGGAGTTATCAACGGTCGCCGTTCGGCTTGATGTCTCCGCTGGAACGACCCGCCTGGACAGCCTATCTAACATTTGACTTCCGCTCGTTGTTACTGTCGCACCTGGATGGTCTGCTCGGGAACGCTTTTCTGGCGGAAACGTTAAAGTCGCGACACCTCTGTTCAACATCAGTTCAGGATGCCGACCTTGCACGACAAGTCGCCGCGTTTCGTCTCGCCCGCCGTAGCCTCTTCCATCATCGCGCCGACATTTTTCGGGCACCGCGGCGGCGACAGCCTGATCTGCTTCTCCCACCTGCGTTGGAAGTTCGTGTTCCAGCGGCCCCAGCACCTGATGACCCGCTTCGCCCAGTCCAAGCAGGTCATCGTGTTCGAGGAGCCGATGCCCGCAACCGGGACGACGGCGAGCCTGGACCGCTACGAACAGGCCGGCGTGACGGTGGTGACGCCGATGCTGCCTGAAGGCCTGTCGCCCGACGAGGTCGTCATCACGGTGCGTGGCCTGCTGGACGGCCTGATCGCCGAGCACGGCATCGAGAAGCCCATCGCCTGGTACTACACCCCCATGATGCTGGAGTTCTCCCGCCACGTGGCGGAGGGCGCCGCGGCGGTGGTCTACGACTGCATGGACGAGCTCGCCGCCTTCAAGTTCGCGCCGGAGCGGCTGAAGCAGCTTGAGCGCGACCTCGTCGGCCTGGCCGACGTGGTCTTCACCGGCGGCTACAGCCTGTACGAGGCCAAGCGCGGCTGGCACGCCAACATCCACCCCTTCCCCTCCAGCGTCGACCGCCCCCACTTCGCCAAGGCGCGTAGCCTGACCGCCGCCGACGATCCCGCCGACCAGGCCGCCCTGCCCCACCCGCGGCTCGGCTTCTACGGCGTCATCGACGAGCGGATGGACCTGAAGCTGGTCGGGGAACTCGCTGACGCCCACCCGGAATGGTCCATCGTCATGGTGGGCCCGGTGGTAAAGGTCGATCCCGCAGCCCTGCCTAAGCGGGTCAACATCCACTACCTCGGCGGCAAGAGCTATGACGAGCTGCCGATCTATCTGGCCGGCTGGGACGTGGCGCTGGCCCCGTTCGCCATCAACGAGTCCACCCGCTTCATCAGCCCCACCAAGACGCCGGAATATCTGGCCGGCGGCAAGCCCGTGGTCTCCACCGCCATCGTGGACGTGAAGCGCCACTACGGCGAGCTGGAGGCCGTCTGCGTCGCCGACACCCACAAGGCCTTCATCGCCGGATGCGAGAACGCCCTGGCGCTCGCCAAGTCCAAGACCAGCACCTGGCTTGAGGCGGTGGACGAGGCGCTGGCCGAGCTGTCGTGGGACAACACCTATGCCAGCATGGCCGCCCTGGTGGACGAAGCGGTGGTGCGCCATTCGCAGGAAGCCAAGGCGCAATCCAACGTCACCGCGGCCAGCGCACCGGCCAAGGACGCGGGCTCCAGCCTGGCGGCTCCGGCCGTCCTGCCCGCCGGCCGCAAGAGCCACTTCGATGCGCTCGTCGTGGGCGCAGGCTTCGCCGGCTCGGTGATCGCCGAGCGGCTGGCCGCGGGCTCCAACAAGAAGGTGCTGCTGATCGACCGCCGTCCGCACGTGGCCGGCAACGCCTTCGACGTGCACGACGAGGCCGGCGTGCTGATCCACCAGTACGGCCCCCACATCTTCCACACCAATTCCGACGAGATCGTGCGCCATCTCAGCCGGTTCACCGGCTGGCGCACCTACGAGCACCGGGTGCTGGCGAGCGTGGACGGCAAGCTGGTGCCTATCCCGATCAACCGCACCACGATCAACATGCTCTATGGACTGAACCTGACCACCGACGAGCAGGCGGCCAACTTCCTGGCCTCCCGCGCCGAGCCCGTGGCCCAGATACGCACCTCGGAGGACGTTGTGGTGTCCGCCGTCGGCCGCGAGCTCTACGAGAAGTTCTTCCAGGGCTATACGAGGAAGCAGTGGGGCATCGATCCCTCGGGGCTGGATCGCTCGGTCACCTCGCGGGTGCCGACCCGCACCAATGTTGACGACCGCTACTTCAACGACAGCTTCCAGGCCATGCCGCGCCTGGGCTTCACCCACATGTTCGAGAACATGCTGGACCACAAGAACATCACCATCGAGACGCAGACCGAGTTCGCTGACGTCAAGGACCGGGTCCTCTACGACCAGCTGGTGTTCACCGGCCCCGTCGACGAGTTCTTCGGCCACCGCTTCGGCAAGCTCCCCTACCGCAGCCTGCAGTTCAAGCATGAGACCCACGACATGGAGGAGTTCCAGTCCGTCGCCGTGGTCAACTATCCCCACCCGGACGTGCCCTACACCCGCATCAGCGAGTACAAGCACCTCACCGGCCAGAAGCACCCCAAGACCTCGATCACCTACGAGTACCCGAGCGCCGAAGGCGACCCCTACTACCCGATCCCCAACGCCGAGGCGCAGGCGCTCTACAAGAGGTACGAGGCGCTGACGAGCACGCGGCCCGACGTGGCCTTCGTCGGCCGGCTGGCCACCTACCGCTACTACAACATGGACCAGGTGGTGGGTCAGGCGCTCGCCACCTACCGCAAGGTGCTGGAGAAGCCGGCGTCGGTTTCCACGCGGGATGTGGGGGCGGCCGCCCGCGCCTGATCTCTAAATTCGGCCAGAACATGCACCGCCGCCTCCGGGCGGCGGTGTTTGCACGCGTCGCGACAAGCCCGCCACATGAGCTCTCTTGACGATGACCAGCGGTCATCTATAAATGACCGACAGTCATTGAGGGATCGGCGTGGACGAGGAAAAGACTTGGGCGATCGTCACGGGCGCATCCAGCGGCCTCGGCGCGGAGTTCGCCACGGCCTTGGCGGCCAGGGGCGTGTGTCCCGTCCTAGTCGCCCGGCGTGATGCGCCCATGCGCCAGCTCGCCGCCCGGCTGCACCAGGATCATGGCGTCGACGTCCATGTGGAGCCGTTGGACCTCGGAGACCCCGGTGCGGCCGCAGACCTGCACCAAAGGCTGCGACAGAAGGGGATCAGGCCTGACATCCTGATCAACAACGCCGCCTTCGGCCTAAGCGGGCGGTTCCTCGAGCAGGACCCCGGACGGCTGCGCGCCATGCTCCAGCTTGACGTCGTCGCCGCCACAGAACTCACCCAGGTGTTCGGGCGCGACATGGCCGAGCGTGGCCGGGGCCACATCCTTCTGGTGGCGAGCCTGGCCGCGCACCAGCCCACGCCGCTCCTCGCCGCCTATGGCGCCGCCAAGTCCTACATCCTGGCCTTCGGGGAGGCGCTGCACGTGGAGCTCGGGCCGGCTGTGAAGGTGACGGTGCTGTCGCCCGGATTGATGCAGACGGAGTTCTTCGACGTGTCAGGCTATGCGCCCAAGGCTTCCCTGCGCCGGACCATGCTGCCCGCCTCTCAGGTGGCCAGGATCGGCCTGGACGCGCTCTTCGCCGGCAAGCCCAGCGTGGTGGCCGGCGCGCTGAACGCGGTCATGGCCTTCAGCGCGCGCCTGATGCCGCGCCACACCGCCGCGGCCATGGCCCTTCGGATGGCGGAGGGCTAGTCTCCCGTCCATGGCGCGACGCGCGATGGCGGTCCAGGACAAGCAGGCGCGGCGAGAGGTCATCCTCCAGGCCGCGGCCACTCTCTTCGCAGAGAGAGAAGACGGCCTGCCGTCCGCCTCCGAGATCGCCGCAAAGGCAGGTCTCGCCAAGGGCACCATCTACATCTACTTCCAGACCAAGGAGGAGATATTCGTCGCCCTGCTCGCCCTGGAGCTCCAGGCGCTGTTGAACGAAGTGGCTCACGTCTTCGCCTCGGCTGACGCGCCGCCAGGGACCAAGGTGGCGGCGTTCATCGACCTCTATGCGCGGCACCTGGAGCGCCGTCCCGAACTGCTGCGCATGGACGCCCTCGGCTACGGCGTCCTGGAGGCCAACCTGGACGCAGAGAAAAAGCTCGCGTTCAAGCTGGGCTTCGCCGGCAGGCTGGCCGACACGGGGCGCGTGATCGAGGCCGCCCTCGCACTCTCGTCCGGGCGCGGCGGTCAGCTGCTGATGCGCAGCTTCGCCCTGACGCGCGGCCTCTGGCAATCCACCGGCGCGGCGGCGGCGTCCTTCGCTGGTGATGTCCGACTCGGCCTCCTGTACGCGGACTTCCAGAGCGAACTTCGCGACGCGCTGGCGGAATATTGGCGCGGGGCCCTGATGGACGGCTAGGCCGCCTCCCCCTTCAGCGGCAGGATGCGGTAGCCCAGCCCCCGCACCGTCTCGATCCGATCCGGACCGATCTTCTTGCGCAGGCGGCCGACGAAGACCTCGATGGTG
>NZ_CAHJWH010000026.1 GCF_903642205.1 Caulobacter sp. S45
GGGCGCACCCGCCGAGGCCGCGATCATGGCGGGCGGCGCGATCATCGGGCCCGCGGCGATCACGGTCGGGGCCGCGGCGACGGCGGCCTGGCGGGCGACGCGGATCTTCAGGTCGCCCTTCTCCACCTCGATCTCGCTCAGGTCGGTGTCCTTGAGGATGTCTGCGAGGCGGCGCACCAGGCCGGTGTCGATGGCGTCGGGCGCCTCGGCCCGGGCCGGCGGCTCCCGGTCGCCCCCAGGCGCCCTCTCCGGTGGGGGCTCAGCCGGATCGGCGTCCACGGCGGCCGGCTCGTGATCGAGCTCGTAAGGATCGGCCGAGGCCACGTATTCGGCCTCGGGAGTATCGGGGATGGGGGGTAGATCGGGCAGGGCCATGGCAGTCCTTCAGGTTCCGGCAGGCCGCGCGGGGACCAGCCGGGCCGCGGCGTCCAGGGCGAGGTCGTAGCCCTGGACGCCGAAGCCGGCGATCACGCCGGTGGCGGCTAAAGATACGTAGCTGCGGCGGCGAAAGCTCTCCCGCGCCGCGGGGTTGGACAGGTGGACTTCGATCACGGGCAGCTCGCAGGCCTTCAGCGCGTCGAGCAGGGCGATGGAGGTGTGGGAGTAGGCCCCCGGGTTGATGATGATGGCCGCTGCCTCCGTGCGGGCCTCCTGTATCCAGTCCACGAGCACGCCTTCGTGGTTGGTCTGCCGGAAGTCCGTGGTCAGCCCGAGCGCCGCAGCCCGCGCCTCGCAGGCCGACTTCACTTGATCCAGCGTCGTGGTCCCATAGATGTGAGGCTCGCGGACACCCAATAGGTTCAGGTTGGGGCCGTTGAGCACGAAGACGGGTTTGGGCATGCCACCGCGCCGCTGAGCCGAAGGCAGGGCTTGTACAGAGCGTGCCTGCCGGTCACAAGCTCGGCGCGGGGTCCGGAGGCGCTGCACTTGAGACTGGTGCTGAACGGAGAGCCGCGCGAGTTCGAGCGCGCCTCCACCGTGGCGGCCCTGGTCGAGGCCCTGGGGCTGGATACCCGCACGGTCGCGGTGGAGCGCAACCTGGAGATCGTGCCGCGTTCGCTGTATCTGGCCACCGGCCTGAGCGACGGCGATCGCATCGAGATCGTCCACTTCATCGGAGGCGGCTGACATGAACGCGCCCGTCCTTATTCAGTCGGGCCTTAGCCGACCGGGGCAAGGCCTCGCCCCCGAGGCGGAGGACGTCTGGACCGTCGCCGGCCGCAGCTTCCGCTCGCGCCTGATCGTGGGCACCGGCAAGTACAAGGACTACGCCACCAACGCCGCCGCCGCCGAGGCCGCGGGTGCGGAGATCGTCACCGTGGCGCTGCGCCGGGTGAACCTGTCCGATCCCTCCCAGCCCATGCTGGCCGACTTCGTCAAGCCGGAACGCTTCACCTACCTGCCCAACACCGCCGGCTGCTTCACCGGCGAGGACGCGGTGCGGACGCTGCGCCTGGCGCGGGAGGCCGGCGGCTGGGAGCTGGTGAAGCTGGAGGTGCTGTCCCAGACCCGCCACCTCTATCCCGACATGGAGGAGACGCTGCGGGCCTTGAAGCTGCTGGTCGCGGACGGCTTCCAGGTCATGGTCTACTGCACCGACGACGTGGTCTACGCCCAGAAGCTGCAGGATGCGGGCGCCGCGGCCATCATGCCGGCGGCGGCCCCCATCGGCTCGGGGCTCGGCATCCAGAACCGAGTGAACATCCGCCTGATCGTGGAGCAGGCCGGCGTTCCGGTGCTCGTGGATGCGGGCGTCGGCACCGCCTCCGACGCTACGGTGGCCATGGAACTCGGCTGTGACGCGGTGCTGACCAACACCGCCATCGCCGAGGCCAAGGACCCGATCCGCATGGGGCGCGCCATGAAGCACGCCGTCATCGCCGGCCGGGAAGCCTACCTGGCCGGGCGCATGCCCATGAAGCGCTACGCCGACCCGTCGTCTCCGCTGGCGGGGCTGATCTGAGAGCTGCCGAAGGCGCCTCCGATCAGGTCGGGCCGATGTGGGCTGGTCACCTTCATGCATCCGGTAGGGAGCGTACGCCGTAGCTCGTTTTAGTGATGAAGAGGAGGGGTGCGAGAGTGCTCGACGCGCCGCCCAATCCGCGTACGATCCTTCACCATTTCGGCCGCCGTCTTTCTGAGTTCGATGCGCCCTTCGCCAAGAGCCTGGCCCTGCTGGACGTCTCGGCAGGCGAGCCGGTGTCCCACAGCCGCGGGCTGGACATCACGCCCCAGCTCGCCGGCGCGCCTCGGATCGTGACCTCGGGCTGGGCCTGCTACATGCGCCCCCATGAAAGCCGGCGA
Source organism: Caulobacter sp. S45 (assembly GCF_903642205.1). Taxonomy (GTDB): domain Bacteria; phylum Pseudomonadota; class Alphaproteobacteria; order Caulobacterales; family Caulobacteraceae; genus CAHJWH01. The sequence goes on from NZ_CAHJWH010000026.1 coordinate 2,305, forward strand.
CGTCAGATCTTCGGCTTCCTGTTGCCGGGCGATGTGATCGGCTCCTTCTGGCGAAGGCCGGAATATGCCTTCTGGCGGCTGAGCGCGCTGACGCGCCTGAGCACGGTCTCCGTGGAGGGGCTGCTCGCGGCCGGACCCGACGGACGCTTCGCCTATCCCGAGATCGTCAAGGCCGCCCGTCGGGCCGAGGATCATGCCCACCACCTGCTCGTGGATCACATCGTGCGGCTGGGCGCCCGGGACGCCTATGCGGGCCTGGCGCACCTGTTGCTCGAGCTGCACGCACGGCTGGGACGCGTGGGGTTGGCGAGGGATGACGTCTTCCCCTTGCCGATCGGGCAGCGGGTGCTGGCCCAGACCCTGGGGTTCAGCGTCGCCCATACCAACCACACCCTGCAGCGCATGACCGCGGATGGTCTGTTCGTCGTCGAGGGCGAGGTGGTGCGTCTGCTGCAGCCGGACAGGATGGCGGCCCTGGCGCAATTCGCCGTCAGCGACCCGAAGGCCATGATGCTGGACAGCTCATCCGTGAAGGGCCTGCAACACGAGCCAGAGGTTCACCACCACAATCAGGGCCGCTAGGCCGTAGCCCGTCACCCTTGTCAGCGGGCCGTTCACGAACGCTCCCATTAGGCGCCGGTCGCTGGTGAACATCATCAGCGGGACCACCGCGAAGCCGAGCTGCAGACTTAGCACCACTTGGCTGAAGACGAGGAGTTGGGCGGCTCCATGCTCTCCGGCCAACTCCGTCGCCACCAGCGCGGGCAGGATCGCCAGGCAGCGGGTCAGGAGCCTGCGCAGGGCTGGCGACATCTTCAAAGTGAGAAAGCCCTCCATGACCACCTGGCCCGCCATGGTTCCGGTCAGGGTCGAGTTCTGTCCCGCTGCGAGCAGCGCGACGGCGAAGAGCGTCGCCGCCAGGGGCGCTCCGAAGGTGGGGCTGAGCAGCCGATAGGCGTCCTGGATATCCTCGACGGCGGCATGCCCGGCGCGGTGAAAGGCCGAGCCGGCCAGGATCAGGATCGCTCCGTTGATGAGCAGAGCCACGGTCAGTGCGGCCAGGCAGTCGATGGTCGAGAACCGCACGGCGTCCTTCTTGCCGTGCATGGACAGCAAGGCGCTGCGGTCCCTGGAGATCGAACTGTGCAGGTAGAGGTTATGGGGCATCACCGTCGCCCCAAAGATCCCGAGCGAGATGTACAGGGCCGACGGGTCGCGCAGCATCCTGGCCGGAGGAATGAGCCCGCTCGCCACCACCCAGAAGCCTGGACGGCAGCACACCATCTCGTAGGCGAAGCAGGCCCCGATCACCGCCATCAAGGCGATGACGAACGCCTCGATATAGCGCATCCCACGCCGCTGCAGCATCAGGATCAGAAGGGTGTCGAGCGCCGTCATCGCCACGCCCGCCACCAAGGGAAGCCCGAAGAGCAGCTTCAGGGCGATCGCCGCACCGATGACCTCCGCCAGGTCGCAGGCGGTAATGGCGATCTCGCAGGTGACCCACAACAGCCGCGACACGGGTGCGGGAAAGCGCTCACGACAGGCCTGGGCCAGGTCCCGCCCGCTGGCGATCCCCAGGCGCAGGGAAAGCCACTGCAGGAACATGGCCGCAAAGCCGGACAGCAGGATGACCGGCAGGAGGGCGTAGCCGAACCTGGAGCCCCCGGCGATGTCGGTCGCCCAGTTGCCGGGGTCCATGTAGCCGACGGCGACGAGATAGCCAGGACCGGCGAACGCTAGCAGCTTTCGAGCGAAGCCGGGCATGCGGCTTGTCGTATGCTGAACAGCGCCGCCGGTCTCGACCTCATCAAGCCGGTGCTCCGGCGAAACCGCCTTCGCCGAAAGGGCCGAATGCGCCATCGCACCTCACTGACCGTTCATGGAAAATGACCGTTGTGGCTTGGGGTTCCTTCTGCAAGCAAAATACGCGGTTTGTTTACGTTCAGAAACCTGAACAGCTAGAGTGGCGGAGTTATTGAGAAGAGGAGATCTGGACAGGAGTAAGGCTTGACGTAGTTGGAGCCGAGAAAAAGTTGTGTATCAGGGGCATATATCAGGCTGTAATTTCTGCACAGCTCTGGCTAGTATGTGTTAAATGCCTTCGTGCCGGCCTGGGCGTGGGAACACCCTTACGAGCTTGGCGGGAGCGCCGGATCTTCTCCGGTTGACCACGCGCCGCCCGGCGCAGATGAGGAGCGAGAGATGGACGTGACTGTGACCGCCGACGCCGCCGTGCTGAGCGAGCTCAAGGACCGTCGCGCCAAGCGGCGTGAGGAGCGGCGGGACTTCTTCAGGCTGGCCGGTGGTGTGGCCGCGGGGGCTGCGGGCACGATGGTCCTGACCGCATGCGGCGGCCATTCGACCTCGACTGCGTCCGCCCAGAGCTCGACGCCCTCGGACGCCGACATCCTGAACTTCGCCCTGAACCTCGAATATCTGGAAGCGAACTTCTACAGCTACGCCGCGACGGGGACCTCGATCGACTCCAGCCTCATGACCGGCACGGGCACGCAAGGCGCCGTCATTCCAGGTCACAAGGCGGCTTTGACTTCCCCTCTGGTCATCGCCTACGCGAACGAGATTGTTAAGGACGAGATCAACCACGTCAAATTCCTGCGCGGCGCACTTGGAACGTCCGCGGTCGCCCAGCCGGCGATCGACGTCTCGCCAGGCGGCGCTTTCACCACCGCCGCCATGGCGGCCGGCCTGATCACCTCGGGCACGTTCGATCCCTACGCCAGCGACGAGGCCTTTCTGCTCGGCGCCTATATCTTCGAGGACGTGGGCGTCACCGCCTACCACGGCGCCTCGCCCCTAATCAGCAAAAAGACCTATCTGGACGCCGCCGCCGGCATTCTGGCGGTTGAGGCCTACCATGCGGGTCTGGTGCGCACCGCCCTCTACGCCCTGGGACTGCAGCAACCTGCTCCCGCCATCGACCCCTATGCCGCAACGGCCGCCATCTCGGCCCTGCGCGCAAAGCTCGACGGCACCAACAACGACGACCAGGGCATCGCCGGCGCCAACTCGACGATCTCCAACATCGTCGACGCGGACAGCAACACCATCGCCTATGACCGGACGACGGGCCAGGTGCTCAACATCGTCTACGGCACGGCGGCCGCGGCCGCAGGCGGGCTGTTCTTCCCCAATGGAATGAACGGGAACATCCGTATGAGCGCCTGATCCTCAAGGCGCCTTCGCAACGTCGGGTCGGGTGTCGCAGGCGGACTGTTCGCGCAACAGCCCGCCTCGATGCCTCTCCGTGAAGAGGCAAGGTTGCGAGATGACACGAGGCCGCGGCGCCGCGGCCTCGTCGTCGGCGTGGCGATAGAGCGGCAAGGAACAACACCCAACCTGAGTAGTTGGGGCGCTATCAGAGTTTCGGGAGATCGTCATGAGTCGTGCATTCACCTGCTTGGCTGCAGCCCTTAGTATGTCAGCCGCAAGTCTCGCCTTGGCCCAGGACGCACCTCCCCCGCCCATGACGCCGAGCGCCATGGCGGACATGGCGAAATCACCCGGCGCCTATGTCACCGCCGCCGGCCAGAGCGACAAGTTCGAGATCACCGAGGGCAGGCTCGCCGCGCAGATGGGCTCGAGCGACAAGGTCCGCGCCTTCGGGCAGAAGATGATCACCGATCATACCAAGAGCACCATGAAGGTCATGGCGGCGGCCAAGATGAGCGGGCTTCCGAAGATGCCGCCGCCGGCACTCCGGCCCGACCAGCAGGACATGGTGGCGCAGCTCAAGGCCGCCTCAGGCCCCGCGTTCGACAGCCTGTACATCCAGCAGCAGATGCAGTCGCACCAGCAGGCTCTAATGGTGCAGCAGAACTATGCCAAGCATGGCGCCGACATGCACCTGAAGATGGTGGCGATGAAGACCGTTCCCGTCGTCCAGGAGCACATCTCCATGCTGCAGAACATGGGCTCGGGTATGTAAACCCGGCCGAGACCGGTCACGCTGCAGCGGCTATCGCGTTCGGCGATAGCCGCTGCAATGTGCTGACAGCCGCCCTTGCTGAGCGTCAGGCCGCCACCTTTCGGGGCACCAGCCGTTCGCTTTTCAGCGCCGTTTCGGCGCCGGAGTAGCCGCTCTCCGTATATTCGGCGTCCTCGTTGACCTGCCAGGTGTCGTACTTGCGGGAGCCTACCAGGATGTTCTCCGCCGTCAGCATGGCGGTCATCATGGCGTGATCCTGATTGTTGTACTTGTGCATGCCGTTGCGCCCGACGAGGTGAAGCGTGGGATATTTGCTCTCCAGTTCCTGGCGCACGGCCTCGACATTCGCCTGGTAGGCGTCGTCGTAGACGGGGTAGGCCTTGGGCTGGCGCACCACCGCGGCATCCACCACGTCGCCGGGCTGGATCAGGCCGATGCGGCCGATCTCGCGCTTGGCCAGTTCCACCAGGTCCGCGTCCGGCGATGTCCAAAGGCCATCGCCCTCGAAGCAGAAGTATTCCAGGCCCAGGCACGCATAGCCTGGCGGCGCCATCTCCGGCGACCAGGACAGGAAGTTCTGGATGCGGCCGACCTTTACGCTGGAGTCGTGAATGTAGATCCAGTTGTCAGGGAACGACTTGGCCGACTCGATCCGGGTGATCAGGGCCACGGTGATGAAGTCGCGGTAGCGCAGCGCCTCCGCCTGGGGCGTGCTGACCGGGCGCGGGTCGACCGAGCCGACCAGGTCAGTGATGGCGGCCGAGGAGATCACGTGCTCGGCGGTGAGATCGGACACCTCGCCCTCCTCGCCGTTGCGGGCGCTCACCACCCAGTGGCGGCCCTTGGCGTTCCAGCGCAGGCGTTCAAGCGAGGTGTCCATGAAGACCTGGCCGCCCATGGCTTCGATCTTCTTCGCCGCCGTCTCCCACATCATGCCCGGCCCCTGGCGGGGATAGCGGAAGCTCTCGATCAGGGTCTTGACCCCGCCCTGCCGGCCGAGCGCGGCGGCCTGGGTCTTCTTGTTCAGCCCCAGAGAGCGCTTCACCCCATCGATGACGGCGGCCGAAAGGCTGAGGCCCTTGATGCGCTGGGCGGCCCAGTCGGAGCTGATCTCGTCGCAACTCATGCCCCAGACCTTTTCGGTATAGGTCTTGAAGAAGATCGAGAAAAGGCGCTCCCCAAACTGGTTGCGCACCCACTGGTGGAAGGTTCGGGGATCCTTGATCGGCGTCAGCTTGGCCAGGCCGTAGGAGGCCATGCACAGGCTGCTGGTGAAGACGCCGAGGTTCTTCAGCGCCTCGAAGGCGCGCAGCGGATAGGCATAGTACTTGCCGCCGTAGTAGATACGCGAGAGGCGCGGCCGGTCGATGAAGTCGTCCGGCAGAATCTCATTCCAGAGGTCCACCACCTCCTTGGCCTTGGAGAAGAAGCGGTGGCCGCCGATGTCGAAGTGGAACTCTCCCTCCTTCGACGTGTAGCGCACGGTGCGGCTGATCCCGCCGACATAGATGGGGTCGCGCTCGATGACGATGACCGATTTGCCGGCCCTGGCCAGCAGGTAGCCGGCGGTGAGGCCGGCTGGGCCTGCGCCGATGATCAGGACGTCGACGTCTGCGCTCATGCGACCGGGATATCCGAGATGACGGGCTCGCCGGTGATCGTCTTCGGCGCCGCGAAGGTGAAGAAACGCTGGCCGGTATAGGAGAATACAGTGGCCACCCCCGCGCCTACGATCAAGGCCAGGGTGCGAGGCAGATGGGGAGCCTCGATCCCCAGGCCAAGGAAGACACCATAGCTGATTCCCTGCGACACCCCCGTCACAAGCACGTAGCGCATGGCCTCGGCCAGATGGCCGCGGCCGCTGGGCGCAAAGGTCAGCCGCCGGTTCAGCGTCCAGGTGACTCCAGTGGCGACGCCGAGCGCGATCAGCCATGCCCCCGTGTCACCCAGCCCCAAGCCTTTGAAGAGGGCGGTGAACAGCAGGCTGTGCACGGCCAAGCCAGTCACGCCCACGGACAGGAACTTCAGGGACCCTTGCGGGGCGCGGGCCATCAGCCGCTTTGCGGGGGTATGAAGCGGAAAGCGAATGGGCATAGAAGAGACCTCGACTGCTCCCGGGCGTATGGTCGCCGACCCTCGGGTCGCGGACTCTCGCCCAGAAGCCTCCAAGACCCGGTAAACACGAGACCGTGACCTACGCCAAGCTGAAAGCGAGCGATCCACGGCCGCGCGCTCCGTCGTCGAGTTTCGACCCAAGCCGGCTGCTGGTCGCGTCGCCCGATCTGAGTAAGCGCTGGAGGCTGGTGCTGCTCGCCCTGGCGGTGACCGCTACGATGGCCGTGTGGCTGGGCGTGCTCAACTGGGACAGCCTGGACTCCGGCTATGGCGACACGGACGACGCCACGCGCCTGGTGGCGGTTCGTGCTCTGCTGGACGGGCGCAGCTGGTGGGACCAGCTGGTCACCCGCTTCCAGCCGCCCATGGGGCTGTGGATGCACTGGTCGCGCCTCCTGGACGGCGGCATCGCCGGCCTGGATCGCGTGTTCCGGATCGCCCTGTCGGCGGAGGATGCGGAGTTCGCCACCCGCTTCACCTGGCCCCTGCTGTGGATATTCCCCGCCGTCCTGGCGGCGCTGACCAGCGCCCGCAGGCTCGGCAGGGGCGTGGTGAACAATGCTGCGGTGGTCGTGTGCGCGGTGATCCTGGCCAGCGACCTCTACCTCTACGTCCAGTTCCGGCCGGGGCGCATCGACCACCACGACGTGCAGATGACCTGCGCCTTCCTGGCGCTCGCCGGCGCCACGCTGCCGTCACGGGTGAAGGGCGCGGCCATCGCCGGCGTCGCCACGGGGATCGGCATGGCGGTAGGGCTGGAGAGCCTGGTGTTCAGCGTCGCCATCGGCGGCATGCTCGCCCTGCGATTCGGCTTCTACCGGGAACAGGCGGGGCGGCCCAGGCCTATGGCGTGGCGCTGGCCCTGACCACCGCGCTCGCCTTCGCGATGCAGACGCCGCCCTGGCGCTGGGGCGTGGAGGCTTGTGACATGCTCTCCTGGAACCTCGTCGCCGCCGTGTTGGTGGCGGGGCTGGGCCTGGCTGCGCTGGGGCGCTTCGCCGCCGGACTTCCCTGGATGGTGCGCCTGGGTCTGCTGGCGGGGCTGGGCGCTGTGTCGGGCGGCGTCTACCTGGCGCTCTACCCGCACTGCATCCACGGCTTCTTCGCCGACGTGGACCCCCGCATCCGCCCCATCTGGCTGAACTACGTCCAGGAGGTGCGGCCGATCAACGTCGTGCTGAAGCGCAACCTTGGCGACGGGATGGAGCGGATCGCGCCCTGGGCGCTGGGCGGCGTGGCCTGGCTGCTGCTGGGCGTGCGCGCGGAGAGCCGTCGCGACTTCGCCTACTGGCTGAACGGCCTGTGCTTGGCGCTGGGGATCGCGGCGGCGGCCGGCGCCATCCGCATGACCGGCTACGCGGAATGGTTCGGCGTGCCCGTCGTATCGGCTGCGGCTGCAGAGGTGCTGGCCTGGAGCGGCTATCGCAACTGGCTGGCCGTGGTGCTGGCGGCGGCGGTGGCGAGCCCGGTGACCGCCTCGGGCATCGCCAGCCAGACGGCGGTGCGCATCGCCTCGCTGCTGCCGTCCAAGTCGCACGCCAAGCCTTCGGTCCAGGTGAGGGGAAGCAAGAAGAAACCGGCTCCGGTGGATCGCTGCTTCGACATCAACGCCTATGAAACTCTCGACGACGCGGAGCCGGCGGGGACCGTATTGGGCGAGGTGGACCTTGGCCCCTTCGTGCTGGCCAACACCGACCACAGTGCGCTGGCCGGTCCCTATCATCGCATGAGCTGGGGAATACTGCGCGCCCACGCCATCCTGAAGGCGCCCGCAGACGGCGCGTCGGCCGACCTCGCGCGCCAGGCGGGCGTTGCCTACGTGGTGGAGTGCCGGATGCACGCGGGCCACGGCGACCGGGCCGACATGGCCAAGACCTCGCTGCAGAAGCGCCTGGACGCCGGCCAGCCGCCCGGCTGGCTGCAGCCCCTGTCGGTGAGGACCGACCCGCTGCAGGTCTACCGCGTCTTGGCGCCTGGCCAGGTAGCGGGGCCGGCGCCCGCCCCGCCAGCGAAGGCCGCACCGCCCAAGGCGGCTTCCCCCAAGGCGGCCAAGGCTTGACCCGCCTCTGGCGCTGGCTCGGCCGCACCTGGAAGGCCCTGTTGCTGTGGGAGCTGAGCGCGGTCGCCTGGGCGATCCTGGCCTCCTACTTCACCCTCGGCCGGCGGGGCCACCTGGACTGGACCCACCACGCCATCGGGCGCGACTTCATCAATTCCTGGACCGCAGGTCACCTGGTCCTGTCGGGACAGGTGAACGACGTCTTCAATCCGCCCCTGTTCCTCGCCCACGAGCGCGCCCTGTTCGATCCGCGCCTGCCGTTCCACTTCTGGTCCTATCCTCCGCCCAACCTGTTCCTGGTGCTGCCGCTAGGGTTCACGCCCTACATGGCAGGGCTGGTGCTGTGGAGCCTGGCGGGACTGGTGGCGCTTGGCTTCGCGCTGCGGGCGTGGACCAGGGATCCCTGGACCTGGGCCATGCTGATGCTTGCGCCGGCGGAGGCGGTCAATATCGGGCTTGGCCAGAACGGCGCCTTCACCGCGGCGCTGCTGATCGGCGGCCTGAGCGTGATCGACCGGAGGCCAGCCCTGGCCGGAGCGCTTCTGGGCCTCCTGATCTTCAAGCCGCAGATCGCCGTCCTGCTGCCGGTGGCCGTGCTGGCGGGGCGGCGATGGAGGACCATGTGGGCCGCCGCCGCCATGGTCGTCGCCGTGCTCGGCGTGTCGCTGCTGGCCTTCGGACCGGCGCCCTGGGCCGGCTTCTTCGGTCCGACCCTGACCACCCAGGGGCTGATGCTGCGGCAGGGCCACGGGCCTTTCATGTGGATGATGCCGTCCGCCTACATGTCCGCGCGCACCTTCCACCTGCCCATGGTCCAGGCGCTGGAGGCGCAGGCGCCCTTCACCGCGCTGGCGGCGGCGATCACCGGCTGGGCCTGGTGGCGGCGCGACAGGCCGCTAGAGTTGCGCGCCGCCATTCTTATGCTGGCCACCTTCGTGGCCAGCCCCCAGGCCTTCAACTACGACCTGATACCAGCCGCTGTGGCCGCTCTGGTGCTGCTGCGCCGCGACCGGCTGGTCTTCGTCGGCCCGCCGCTGGCGATGCTGGTCTGGGCGGCGCCGGTGGCCATGATGGGGCTGGAATGGCTGCACGCGCCGATCACCCCGCTGGTGCTCGCCGCAGCGCTGGTGCGCCTGGCCATGCTGGCGAATGCGGGGCGACCGCAGCCGCTGGCGGCCACGCCGTCAGCCGCCTAGGCGCGATGGCCGACCGCCCGCTCCAGGCCCTGTTCGCGCCGGCCGCAGGACCGGCGATCGGCGGCGGCCACCTCATGCGCGACCTCGCCCTGGCGCAGGCGCTGGAGGCGTACGGCCTAAGCTGCACCTTTGCCACGCCGCCCTGGGGCGAGCGGCTGCTGCAGCGCTTCGCCGTCTCGCCGCCGAGCATACATCCGCTCGCCCGCTCCGGTGAGCCGAAAGCGATCGCCGCGGTGCTCGGCGCCCTGGCCCCGGACCTCCTTGTTCTGGACGACTACAGCCTGGCCGCCGCGGACATCGCGCCGCTGATGCATCCAGGGTTGCGCATCGCTGTGATCGACGACCTCGCCAACCGCGACTACGCCTGCGACCTGCTGGTCGATCCAGGGTACGGGCGCTGCGGGGGGGATTACGTCGGACGCGCGCCCTCGACCTGCGAGGTGCTGACCGGGCCGTCCTACGCGCTGCTGCGACCGGAGTTCGAGCGCCTGGAGACGCCGGCGCCGGATGCGGGGCCGGTGCGCCGCGCCTTCGTCTCCTTCGGCCTCAGCGACGTAGGGGCGATCGCCGCCCGGGCGGTGGAGGCGTTGCGTCCGCGCGCCCCGCACGTCCGTTTCGACGTGGCGCTCGCCTCCGATGCGGAGAGCCTGCCTCGGCTGCAGGCCCTGGCCGCAGCCGATCCCGGCCTGGTGGTGCACCCGGACAGTCGCGGCGTGGCGGCGTTGATGCGGGCGGCCGACGTGGCGGTCGGTGCAGGCGGCTCAGCCACCTGGGAGCGCTGCGCCCTGGGACTGCCGACCCTGGCCGTCATCGTGGCGGACAACCAGCGCCCGATGGTCCACGGAATGGCCGAAGCCGGCGTCCTGCTCGGGATCGAGATGGCAGGGGTGGACTTCGACGGGCGGCTTGCGCGCGCCTTCGACCGGCTGTGTCGGCCAGAGGTGCGGGCCTCGCTCCACATCGCCGCCCGGAGCGTGTGCGACGGGCGGGGCGCATCCCGGGTGGCCGAAGCGCTGCTCCGCCTGATCCGCTGCTGAAGGCTTGGCGCTCATTCTTGGCGGCCCGGCCGGCGGGGTCCCGGGCTAGGCGTCGCCCAGGATTGCGCTAAGGGTCCGCCTGCTCCTCGCCCTCACGCCGGGCGCAGATAGACAAACCCCGATCTGAAAGCCCCCAATGCGTTCTCGCCGTCCCACTCTTCTGCTGCTCGTCGCAGGGCTCGTCCTGACGGGATGCGGCCAGGGAGGGGGACGCCGTCCCCATCGGCCAAGAGGTCCGGCGATCGCGCCGGCCGGGACGCTCAACGCCGGCGGCGAGCCGCAGTGGAGCGCCCAGGTTCGCGGGGATCAGCTGCGCTTCAGCACGGGAGAGACCTCCGCGGTCAGCGTCAAGGCCGGGCTCGCCGACCACGGCAAGGCGGGCGCCGCCTGGAGCGGGCCGCTGGCCGCGGTCCCAGGCCAGCCTCCGGGCGTGCTGAGGCTGACCGCGGTCGCCAAGTCCTGCGTGGATGCGCCCACCGGAATGACCTATCCGTTCACCGCCACCGTCGAGGTGGGAGGCCATCGCTACACTGGCTGCGCGGCTCCGGCGGGACAGGGGCTCGGGCCGCGTAGCTGAGCCCGCCACCTCCGGTTCGTCGCCTGCGGCGATATCTGCTATGCAGACTTGATGGCCGATGGCGAGATCAGGACCCGCGCAGGCGCGGACGGCAGGGCCGCGTTCGGTCGCGGCTTCCTCTACGACCTCTGGTACTTCGTGGAGCTGGGCTCGGCGTTGAAGCCCGGCGCCATGAGCCGCTACGAGGTGCTCGGCGAGCCCGTCCTGCTCGGGCGCGACCGGACGGGTGGCGTCTTTGCGCTCCGCGACATCTGCCCTCATCGGGCGGCCCCGCTGTCGGCCGGCGCGCTCGCGCAAGGACCGGGCGGCGCGGCCGAGGTGGCCTGCCCGTACCATGGCTGGCGCTTCCGCACCGCCGACGGGGTCTGCGCCGCCATCCCCTCACTGGCGGAAGGCCAAGAGATGGATCCTTCCCGCATCCGGGTGCGCAGCTATCCGGTGCGAGAGAGCCAGGGGCTGATCTTCGTCCACATGGCCGCCGATGCACGAGTGGCCGACCCGACGGACCCGCCGCCGGTCTTCCCCGGCGTGGTCGGCGGCGCGCCGAAGATCGTGGAGCGGATGGACTTCGACAGCCACCTTGATCACGCCATCGTCGGGCTGATGGACCCCGCCCACGGCCCCTATGTCCACCAGCAGTGGTGGTGGCGCTCCCAGGCCAAGCAGCTGGACAAGGCCAAGCGGTTCGAGCCGCGCGAGCTGGGCTTCGCCATGGTCCGCCATGCGCCGTCCAAGAACAGCCGGGCCTACCGCCTGCTGGGCGGGGCGCCCGAGACCGAGATCACCTTCCGCCTGCCCGGCTTGCGGTGGGAGCACGTGCAGGTGGGAGCGCTGAGCGTGCTCGCCCTGACCTGCCTCACGCCGGTGACGGCGGCCAAGACCCGCATCACCCAGCTGATCTGGTCCGACCACCCGGCTTTCGCGCTGCTGCGGCCCCTGATCGCGGCCGGGGCGCGGCGGTTCCTGAAGCAGGACGGCGACATGGTGAACCTGCAGAACGAGGGCCTGCGCTACGATCCGCCCCTGCTCTGGATCGACGACGCCGACCGCCAGGCCAAGTGGTACCAGGCGCTGAAGCGCGAGTGGGCGGCGTCATGGGCGGAGGGCCGGCCGTTCGTGAACCCGGTGCAGGCGACGACGCTCCGGTGGCGCAGTTGAGCGGCGGCGAAAGGCTCAAGGCCGTCGTGAGCGAGAGCGCCGGCGTTCCATTCGGCCTCAGGATAAGGCGAAAGCTGACCTTAGCGAGCGCTGATCGGGGGCGGTCATGATCGCCGCGCTCCTCGCCGGCGCCCTGCTGATTGTCGTCCTGCTGGTCGTCTCCGCGCTATTCTCCGCCGCCGAGACCGCGCTGACCGGCGCCAGCCGCGCCCGCATGCACCAGCTTGAGCGCGAGGGCGACAAGGCCGCCGGCCGCGTCAACCTGCTGATCGAGAACCAGGAGCGGATGATCGGAAGCGTGCTGCTCGGCAACAACCTGCTGAACATCCTGCTTTCCTCGCTGGTCACCGAGTTCCTGGCCCACGTCATCCCTGGGGCCTGGGGCGTGGCCATCGCCACGGGCTTGGTCACCTTCCTGGTGCTTGTCTTCGCCGAGGTGCTGCCCAAGACCATCGCCATCGCCCGGCCGGACGATGTGGCCCGCGGCCTGGCGGGTCCGGTCCAGGTGACCATGGCGGTGTTTGGGCCGGTGATTGCGGCGGTGCAGTCCCTGATCAAGGTCACCTTCCGCCTGTTCGGCCTGGACCTGGACGAGGCCGCCGACGAGGCTTTCGCCCAGGCCGAGATCCGCGGCGCGATCGAGTACCACCACGAGGAGGGCCTGGTGGAGAGCGGCGACCGCCGCATGCTCGGCGGCGTGCTGGATCTCGCCGGCATGGACGTGGGCCAGGTCATGGTCCACCGCACCAACATCACCCTGCTCGACGCCGCCGAGCCCGCCCGCGAGGTGATCGCCCAGGCTCTTGAGGCGCCTTTCACGCGCCTGCCCCTCTATCGCGGCGAGCCCGACAACATCGTCGGCGTGCTTCACGCCAAGGACCTGGCCCGGGCCATGGAGGCGGCGGGAGGCGACCTCGACGCCATAGACATCGCGCAGGTCGCCAACGAGCCCTGGTTCATCCCTGACACCACCAACCTGAAGGACCAGCTCCAGGCCTTCCTCAAGCAGCGCAACCACTTCGCCCTGATCGTGGACGAGTATGGGGCGCTGCGCGGCCTGGTGACGCTGGAGGACATCCTGGAGGAGATCGTCGGCGAGATCGAGGACGAGCACGACGACACGGTGGAAGGCGTCCGCCGCCAGCCCGACGGCTCGGTGAACGTGGATGGATCAGTTGCGATCCGCGACCTGAACCGCGCCTTCGACTGGAAGCTGCCCGACGACGAGTGGGTGACCGTGGCGGGCCTGGTCATCCACGACGCCCAGATGATACCGGAGCCGGGCCAGACCTTCATCTTCCACGGGCACAGGTTCCAGGTGCTGAGACGCCAGCGGAACCAGATCACCGCCTTGCGGGTCAGCCCGCCTCTGGCGGAGGCGGTGAGCTAAGGGCGGACGCCAGATTTTGAGTCCCGCGCGGCCGCTCCGGCAGAGCGCGCGCGGTCACCCGATCGCGGTGCCGCCCACTGTCAGGCCGCCGAGCTTCATCGAGGGCTGGCCGACGCCCACCGGCACGCCCTGGCCGGACTTGCCGCACACGCCAATGCCGGGGTCGTAGGCGAAGTCGTCGCCGATCATCTGAACCTTGGTGAGGACGGTGGGGCCGTCGCCGATCAGGGTGGCGCCCTTCACGGGTGCGGTGATCCTGCCGTCCTCGATCAGATAGGCCTCGGTGCACTGGAAGACGAACTTGCCGTTGGTGATGTCCACCTGACCGCCGCCGAAGTTGGCGCAGTAGAGGCCGCGCCGGGTGGAGGCGATCATCTCCGCCTGGCTGTGGCCGCCGCCGAGCATGGCGGTGTTGGTCATGCGCGGCATCGGCATGTGGGCGTAGGACTGTCGGCGCGCATTGCCGGTGGGGGCCATGCCCATCAGGCGCGCGCTCATGCGGTCGTGCATGTAGCCCACCAGCACGCCGTCCTCGATCAGCACGGTGCGCTCGGTGGGCGTGCCCTCGTCGTCGATGGTGAGCGAGCCGCGGCGGCCCGGCTCTGTCCCGTCATCGATGACGGTGACGCCCGGCGCAGCCACGCGCTCGCCGATGCGGCCGGAGAAGGCGCTGATGCCCTTGCGGTTGAAGTCGCCTTCCAGGCCGTGGCCCACAGCCTCGTGCAGCAGCACGCCGTTCCAGCCGGGGCCCAGCACCACGTCCATCTCGCCGGCGGGGCAGGCGACGGCGTCAAGGTTCACCAGGGCCTGGCGCAGCGCCTCGTCCACCTGGGCCTGCCAGTGCTCGGGCGCGACCCAGGTGTGGAAGCTGTTGCGGCCGCCGGCGCCGGAGCTGCCGTTCTCGCGCCGGCCGTCACGCTCCACCGTCACCGAGACGTTGACGCGCACCAGTGGGCGCACATCGCGGAGAAGCCGGCCGTCGGCGCGCAGGATTTCCACCACCCGCCGCTCGCCGGCGATCGAGGCGCTGACCTGGACGATGCGCGGGTCGCGGGCCCGGGCGAAGGCGTCGATCTCCTGCAGCAAGGCCGCCTTGTCGCCGAACACGGGGTGGGCGAGGGGATCGTCCTCCCCGTACAGCTTGGTGTTGGTCTGGCGCGGCGCGTCGGCGGCCTGGCCTTCGTAGCCCTCGCGGACATGGGCGGCGGCGTCGGCCGAGCGGCGGATGGCGGCGGCGCTGATCTCGCTGGAATGGGCGTAGCCGGCCTTCTCTCCCGCCACGACGCGCAAGCCGAAGCCCTCGGTCGCGTCATAGGTGGCCGACTTCAGCCGGCCGTCGTCGAACACCAGCATCTCGCTCTCGGAGCGTTCCAGGAACAGCTCCCCGTCGTCGGCGCCGTGCAGGGCGGATTGCAGGATGGCGAGCGCGTCGGCGGTGTCGACCTCGGAGGTCTCGAGGATGGAAGGCGTGGGGGAGAGCGCGTTCATGTCCGATAGATTGCGGTTACGGCGATGTGAGGCAAGAGCCCGTTTGGCGCCGTAGAACTTGCCTCCAGCTTCACGATCTTTGCACCCCGTCCTGAACCTAAGCTCCCTCGGACGGTTCATTGGCGGCGCAGCAGGGAGCCGAGCATGGCCATCTTCAACAAAGACATGATCGATACGACGACGAGGAACAAGTTCTACCAGAAGGAAGTCTATCTCGACGACAACTGCCAGATCGTCATGATGAACATCGAGGCGGGCGACGACATCGGCGAAGAGACCCACGACGCCGACCAGACCACCTTCTTCGTCTCCGGCGAAGGCTCGGCGGTGATCGACGGCCACAGCACCAAGGTGGGCCCGAACCACATGATCGTGATCCCCAAGGGCGCCAAGCACAACATCATCAACAAGGGGGCTGAGCCGCTCAAGCTCTTCACCGTCTACTCCCCACCTGCCGAAGATCCCGGTGTGTCGCATAAGACCAAGGCCGAAGCCGAAGAAGCCGAGAAGGACTGAGATCCATCGTTCGGAGCCGCCCGCGAGCGGGCGGCTCCGGCTGATCCGTTGATCAGCTGACCGGGATCGTGTTGTCGTCCGAGTTCCTGTCGATGGCCTTGTTGTAGGGGTCTACGCCGGCGAACTTCGGCAGGCGGTCGACGGTGAAGGTGAAGCTCTGCTTGCCGCTGTGCACCGCCAGGTGCTTGAACAGGATGACGTCCTTGGGCCCGAAGTCGGCCTTTCCCGGCTCGCGGGCGAATAGGGCGATGTCGAAGGGCTCGTTCAGCGGCGCCTCGGCCTCCTTGCCCTGACCGTTGGCGTAGAGCTTCTTGGCCGAGACCTGCAGGGTGACGTCATAGCGACCGTCAATACGCTTGTTGGACGAGGCGTGGACGGCGCGCAGGTCGTAGAGCGTGATCTTCTCAAACAGATCGGTGATCAGCTGCTGCTTGTCCGGCCCGACCTCGGCCCGGAGGTCGGCGATGAAATCCTTGGACGCGGGGTAGGGCGCGCCCTTGAAGGCGTAAGTGTGGATCAGGCGGCGGAGCGCCCGGTTGACGGCGGCTTCGCCCACCTCGTCCTGCAGCCGGTACATGACCAGCGAGCCCTTGCGGTAGTGGATGTAGCCCTGGTCCTCCACCCGCTCCAGCGGCAGCTCCTCCACCGCCTCAGCCCCGCGGGAGCGCAGGTAGCTGTCCAGCTCGAACTTCAGGAACTTGCGTATCTGGTCGGGGCCGTAGAGGTGCTTCATGGCCATGAGCGCGCTGTATTGGGCGAAGGTCTCCACCAGCATCGAGCCGCCTTGCATGTCGGCTGCGATGACCTGGTGCGCCCACCACTGGTGGCCGAGCTCGTGGGCGGTGACGTAGGTCACCATGTCGATCTTTGCCTTGTCGCGGGTGTCCACCAGGAAGCCGATGCCTTCCGAATAGGGGATGGTGTTGGCGAAGGACTGGGCGAACTGGGCGTAATCCGGGAACTCCAGGATACGCATCTGGCGAAACTGGTAGGGGCTGAAGTTGGCCTGGTCGTAGTCGAGGCCGACCTCCAGCGCCTTGATCATCCGGTCGACGTTCCAGGGGTGCTGGGGGTCGTAGTAGACGGACAGGTCGACGCCTTTGTAAGGGACCGTCTTGACCGCGTACCTGGCGGACTGGATGGAGAAGAAGTCTAGGATCGGGGCCTCGGTCCTGAACTCGGCGACGTGGCGGCCGTTGGCGACGCGGTCTGCGATCCGGTAGCCGGGGGCCATGGGCGTCTGGTCGGCGACGGTGGACACGGTGATGTCGCTGTTCACCCAGTCCGCCCCGTGGGTGATGCCGTTGAACCTGCGCGCGCCGTCGTCCTCGAGCTTGGGCGGGCGCAGGTCGGGGGACAGGTGGTATTTGCGCCGCTTGGCCCGGTCCTTCAGCAGCATGGCGCGGTCCATGCCGATGATGGGCGCGACCTCGAAGCTGTCGAGGAAGCTGCCGTTGCGGACGATGCGCGTGGTGTTTCCGCCGTTCCTGAACCCATGCTGGCTCCGCCGGGCGGTGAAGGAGAGCGAGCGTTTCTCGCCCGGCAGCAGCGGTGTGTCGAAGGCGAAGATGCGGTAGTTGAAGCGGTCGTAGGTTCGGAGCGGCCGCGCGCCCTCCACCGACAGGGCTTGGACGGTCAGGTCGCGCTCGAAGCGCACGTGCAGGGTGCGGATCGGCGCGGATGTCTTGTTCTGGAAGACATAGACGCCGCGGCTGATCGCGTAGGGACCGTCGGGGTACAGGTCCACCATCAGCTTCACGTCGGTGACCTTGGGTTGGGCCACGGTCTCGTAAGGCAGCAGCGCCTTCTCGTAGTCGGCGAGGAAGCGCTCGTCCCCGAGTGCGGTGCGGTAGGGGTTCCAGACGTTGGTGTTGAGGTAGATGAAGCCGCCGACACTCACCGCGCCCAGCAGGGAGATGGCGAGCACGACGCCCGCCGGTCCCGCCAGCCGGCGGGGCAGGCGGCGCAGGCGCGGGCGCAGGCTGGCGTCAGCCCCGCGACGCCAGAGCGCCGCCGACAGGACGCAGAGGCCGAGCGCGATCAGGCTCCAGTAGGTCAGGAACCAGGTCCGGGCGAGCCCGGCCATGCCCTGGTCGTTCATGTCCGACAGGGGCACGTCGGGCGAGCCACCGTAGATGTAGAGGTTGTGCTCGAAACCCATTTTGGGGAGCACGATGGTCGAGATGATGAACACCACCATCAGCCCCCAGCCGACGAACTTGTGGGGGCTGAGCGTCTGCAGGAACACGGCCAGCACCGCGATCAAGGCGACGTTGACGGTCTCGGGCAGCAGATACCAGCCGACGTACTTGCCAAGCTCGAAGTGCGGGAAGCCGCGGATGAGCTGGACCACGATGGCGGCGAGGATGCTGACCGCCAGCATGGCGAACAGCACGCCGATGATGGCTACGATCTTGGGCGCGGCGAACACCCAGTCCGGCGTCGGCGTGGCGTCCACCAGCACGTCGGTATTGCGGTCGCGCTCGCGCCAGACCAGTTCGCCCGCATAGTAGATGGCCACCACCAGCGGGATGAAGGTGAAGCTGCCCCGCAGGACCTGGATCAGCACTCTGGCGACGGGGAAGATATCATCGCCGTAGATGCTGTCGGTGGTGGTGAACCACAGCCCTGCGCCGCTGTTGAACACACCCAGCGCCAGCAGGACGAAGAAGGCCGGGCTCTTGAACACCTGGCCCATGTCCAGCCGTGTGCGGGCGAGGAGCTGGCTCCGGGCGGCGGCGTTCGATGTACATCGCGGCGCGGGCGGGGTCGGCGCCGTCCGTCGTGGCGCCGGGCGGCCGGTCTCGGCGGCGGAGTCCAGCGCGTCGCGCCGTTCGGCCTCCCGCTTCTTCACCTTGCCGACCGGCGCCTCGAAGCGGAACAGGGCGTAGGCGGCGGCGAGCGCCACCACGCCCGCGCCGGTCCAGATCAGGCGGTTCCACAGTAGCGCGCCGGCGAAGGGCACGAGCTGGGTGTTGCGCTCGGTGGCGGTCCAGTAACGCGTCGCATTGCCGAAGGCGGCTGTGCCGAACGGCTCCACATAGGCCATCAAGGTGCGGAACTGCGGCTTGGCCGCAAGCGCGACGGCCACCAGGTAGACGATCATGAAGGCGACGACGCCCACATAGGTCGCCATCAGCGACCGGGTTGCGGTGGCCAGGGCGAAGAAGGCGGCGCAGACCAGGAACAGGGTCGGCAGCGCCAGCGCCACATAGGTGTAGGCGTAGGCGTCCAGCCGCAGCGGCCCGAGCTTCTCCGCATCCACCCAGGGCATGGCCGAGCCCACGATCATGGCCAGCGGAATGAACAGGAAGCACAGCGCCGCCGCGATGAAGGCCCCCAGGAAGCGGCCGTAGAGATAGTCGAACTTGCCGAGCCGGGTGGCGCGCAGGATCGGGCCGTAGCCGGTGTCGTCGTCCCTCACCACCACGTTGGCGACGAACGCGGTGGAGACGAACATGAAGAACAGGCTGAAGATGAGCTGCGTGACGGCGATGGCGCTCGGCGAGTTCACGTGCACGTTGGCGGTGGAGCCGAGCTGGATGGTGTCGCTGGCCACCGAGCCGAAGGTCAGCAGGAAGAACAGCAACCCCGCGACCCAGAAGATGGGACTCTTCAGCTGGTAGCGGAGCTCGAAGCCCGCGACGGCGGCGAACATCGGCTCAGGACGCCTGCTGCGAAGACGCCTGCTGCGAAGACGCTTGGCGTGCGGTGTGGAGGCTGGAGAAGTAGACGTCCTCCAGTCCGCCTCGATGATGTGCAAAGCCGTCACCGGGATCGCCCGGGCTCAGCACATGCACCACCGTGCGGCCGCCGGCCAGCCGTGTGGAGATCAGCTCGTAGCGGTCGCGGAGCGCGGGGATGTCGGCCTTGTCCACCGTCTTGGTCCAGATGCGGCCGTCCAACTCGGCCATCAGGGCGGCGGGCGCGCCCTGCCGCACGATGCGCCCCCCCGCGATGATGGCCATGGCCTGGCAGAGGTCCGACACGTCCTCAACGATGTGGGTGGAGAGCAGCACGACCACGTTCTCGCCGATCTCGGCCAGCAGGTTCAGGAAGCGGTTGCGCTCCTCAGGGTCCAGGCCTGCGGTGGGTTCGTCCACGATGATCAAGCTGGGACCGCCGAGCAGGGCCTGGGCGATGCCGAAGCGCTGGCGCATGCCTCCCGAAAAGCCCGCCAGCGCCTTCTTGCGCACCCCGTAGAGGTTGACCTGTTCCAGCAGCCGCTCGACCTCGGCACGGCGCGCTTTGGTATCGGCGAGGCCCTTCAGCACCGCCATGTGGTCCAGCATGTCGAGGGCGGACACGCGCGGGTAGACGCCGAAATCCTGGGGCAGGTAGCCCAGGGTCGCGCGCAGCCGCTCGGGCGTCTTCAGCACGTCGATGTCGTCGAAGCGGATGTGGCCGGAGCTCGGCGTCTGCAGGGTCGCGATGCAGCGCATCAGGGTGGACTTGCCGGCGCCGTTGGGGCCGAGCAGGCCGAACATGCCCCGCGGCGCTTGCAGCGTCACCCCGTCCAGCGCCCGCACGCCGTTCGGATAGACGTGGGTCAGGTCGTCGATCTGGAGCATTGCGCGGTTCCCTCGCCGTGCGCGACGCTGCATGGCCAAGCCTGACGGCGCAAGTGAAAGACCGGTAATCCGGCATGTCGCGATCGGTGGAAAGCCGGGACCGGACGCGGTAGTCTGCTCCGTAATGACCCGCTTCGCCGTATCTCCGCTCGCCCCCACAACCTTGCCGATCCAAGGGTCGGACGCCGTCTTCCCCGTCCGGCGTGTTTTCTGCGTGGGCCGCAACTACGGCGCACACGTCAGGGAGATGGGGGGCGACACGAAGGACCAGCCACCCTTGTTCTTCACCAAGCCTGCGGATGCGGTGGTGGCGCCGGGCGGCGCTGTGACCTATCCGCCGGGCACCTCGGACTTCCACCACGAGATGGAGCTGGTCGTGGCGCTGAAGGCGGGGGGCGCAGACGTAGCGCCTTCGGAGGCGCTGGAGCTGGTCTACGGCTATGCGGCCGGCGTCGACCTGACCCGCCGCGACCTGCAGACTGCGGCCAAGAAGGCCGGCCAGCCCTGGGACAGCGCCAAGGCCTTCGACGCCTCGGCCCCCGTGGGCGCTATCCGCCCGGCGACGGGCGAGGCGCCCGCCGGCGCCATCCGCCTCAGCGTCAACGGCCAGGTGCGCCAGGACGGACGGCTGGGCGACATGATCTGGAGCGTGGAGGAGATCATCGCCGAGGTGTCCAGGCTCTGGCGGCTGGAGGCGGGCGACCTGATCTTCACCGGCACGCCCGAGGGCGTCGGCGCGCTGGCGCGCGGCGATTTTGTGGAGGGCGAGATCGAGGGCGTCGGCTCGGTCGCCTTCACCGTCGCCTGAGGTGTCGTCCATGTGCGAGACGCGCCACCCCGACATCCCCGACCTGCTGGCCCGCAACCGCGCCTGGGCCGAGGCCAGGACCGCCATCGATCCCGGCTTCTTCAAGCGCCTAGTGGCCCAGCAGAGCCCGCCCTACCTGTGGATCGGCTGTTCCGACAGCCGCGTGCCGGCCAACGAGATCGTGGGGCTCGATCCGGGCGAAATATTTGTGCACCGTAACATCGCCAACCTGGCTCCGCCCCAGGACGCCAACTTCCTGTCGGTGCTGCAGTATGCGGTCCAGGTGCTGAAGGTGCGCCACATCCTGGTGGTCGGCCACTACGGCTGCGGCGGGGTGCGCGCCGCGTTCGAGAACCTGAGGCTCGGTCTCATCGACCATTGGCTCTCGCCGATCCGGGCGCTGGCCCAGGCCAGGGCGGCGGAACTGGCGGTGCTTGCGGACGATACGGCGCGGCTGGACCGGCTCTGCGAGCTGAACGTGCTGGCGCAGGTCGAGAACGTCTCCACTAACCCCTTCGTGGTCGACGCCTGGGCGGCGGGCGCCGATCTGACCGTGCACGGCTGGTGCTATTCCCTGGCCGACGGTCTGGTCACCGATCTGGGGGCGAGGGTGGATGGGTCCCACTCGTCTCTTCCGGCGCGATAGCCTGCGCCACCCGCAACAGGTCGCCCGCGCCGGCCATGGCCAGCAGCCCCTGCAGGTCCGCCCTCGCCAGGGCGACGCAGCCTTCGGTCGGCCCGTAGTCCGGCCGGGCGACGTGCAGGAAGATGGCCGATCCCAGGCCGGGGACCGGCGGATCGTCGTTGTGGCCGAGCACGCAGACCAGGTCGTACAGCCGGTCCTCCCGCCACATGCGCTCATGGCTGGCGGGATAGGGCAGCCTGACCTGCCGGTTGTAGGCGCGGTCATAGGGCGCGTCGCACCAGCCGTCATCCCTGGCGATGGCTGCGCAGGGCAGGGCGGTGACCGGCGCGCCCACCCAGTCGGCGCGATAGAGCACACGCCGCAGACGCCAGGCCCCCAGCGGCGTCGCCCCGTCGCCTTCCCGCTTGTCCGAAGCCGCGATCACGCCGGTGCGCCCGAGCGCGCAGGCGACCTCCCGACCCCCGAGCTGCATCCGGCCGTCGCTGCAGGCTGTGAAGATCAAGTGGCGCACCTCCCCCCGCTTTGCGCAACGTCTGCGCGTGGGCCATATGCAGCTTCATGGCCCAGCAGAAAACCATCCTGATCGTCGACGACGACGAGGACCTCCGCGGCGCCCTGGCCGAGCAGATCGACGAGGAGGACGAGCTCACCACGCTGCAGGCCGACACCGCTCGTTCCGGCATAGCGAGCGCCCAGGCGAACCGCCCAGACCTGATCCTGATGGACGTCGACCTGCCCGATCTCGATGGCCGCCAGGCCTGCGCGGAGCTTCGCCGCGACGGGGTGACCGCGCCGATCATCATGCTCACCGCCGCCGCCGAGGACGCCGATGCGGTCCAGGGACTGGACGCCGGCGCCGACGACTACGTCACCAAACCGTTCCGCTATGCCGTGCTGCTGGCCCGCATCCGCGCGCAGCTGCGCAGCCACGAGCAGTCCGAGCACGCCGTCTTCCACATCGGTCCCTACACCTTCCGCCCGTCACAGAAGCTCCTGACCGACGAGCGCCAGCGCAAGATTCGCCTGACGGAGAAGGAGACCAACATCCTGAAATACCTCTATCGCGCCGGCGAGAAGCCTGTGCCGCGGGAGGAGCTGCTGACCCAGGTCTGGGGCTACAACGCCGAGGTCACCACCCACACGCTGGAGACCCACATCTACCGCCTGCGCCAGAAGATCGAGCCGGAGCCGGGATCGGCGCGGCTGCTGCTGACCGATGCGGGGGGATATCGGCTGGCGTTGTGAAGGGCGTGGGCTGCAGGCCCCCTCAGTCACGCGTGCCGCGTGACAGCTCCCCCAAGGAGGGAGCATCTGAGCGCGGCGCCCTTCGATCCTCCCCCTCTGGGGGAGGTGGCGGCGAAGCCGACGGAGGGGGCTCGCAGGCCCTCACACCTGCAGGTCCACCGTCACCGGCGTGTGGTCCGACGGCCGCTCCCATTCGCG
Source organism: Caulobacter sp. S45 (assembly GCF_903642205.1). Lineage (GTDB taxonomy): Bacteria > Pseudomonadota > Alphaproteobacteria > Caulobacterales > Caulobacteraceae > CAHJWH01. The sequence continues at coordinate 25,258 of NZ_CAHJWH010000026.1, forward strand.
CACCCGGTCATGCACCTGCGCCGACACCCGCCCGTCCCCACGCGCCGCTCCCATCAGTCCCGGCGACGCCCACAGGTGATCCAGCCGCAAGCCCCGGTTCGACGCCCGGAAGTTCGCCGCCCGGTAGCTCCACCAGCTGAACAGCTTCTGCGGGTCCGGAACCGCCTCGCGCACCAGGTCGGTGAAGCCGAGCGAGGCCTTCAGCTCCGCCATCGCCGCCACCTCGATCGGCGTGTGGCTGACGATGCGCGACATCTGGCGGTGGCTCCAGACGTCGTGCTCCCCTGGGGCGATGTTGAAGTCGCCGGCCAGCAGCAGCGGCGCGGACGGGTCGCGCGGCGCCATCAGGGCGGTCAGGCGCTCGTAGAAGTCCAGCTTGTGGTCGAACTTGGGGTTCAGCGCGCGGTCCGGAGTGTCGCCGCCCGCGGGGATGTAGAAGTTCTGCACCTCCACGCCGGCGATCACGCCCGAGACGCAGCGGGCGTGTCCCTCGCGGCAGACCGCCAGCCCCGGCGCGTCCTTGATCGGCAGGCGCGAAGCGATGGCCACGCCATGCCAGCCCTTCTGCCCGGCGATCTTCAGGTGCATCAGGCCCATGTCGGCGAAGGCCTGCCGGGGGAACTCGCCCTCTCGACACTTTATCTCCTGCAGGCAAAGAACGTCTGTCCCGCTCTCGGCCACGAAGCGGGCCACCTGCTCGTGACGTAGCCGTACGGAGTTGATGTTCCACGTCGCCACCCTCAGGCGCATGCGTCGCTCCAACCCTCGGCGCGGGATCTAGAAGCCTGCGGGGAAAAGATGAAGCCCGGCCGTGGGGGAACGGCCGGGCTTGCAGTGCACCGCCCGGACCGGGAGGGGATGGTCCGATCCGAGCCGGG
>NZ_CAHJWH010000027.1 GCF_903642205.1 Caulobacter sp. S45
GGCCAGAAGCACCCCAAGACCTCGATCACCTACGAGTACCCGAGCGCCGAAGGCGACCCCTACTACCCGATCCCCAATGCCGAGGCCCAGGCCCTCTACAAGAAGTACGAGGCCCTGACGTCGTCCCGCCCCGACGTCGCCTTCGTCGGCCGCCTGGCCACCTATCGCTACTACAACATGGACCAGGTTGTGGGTCAGGCGCTGGCGACATACCGCAAGGTGCTGGAGAAGCCGGCGGCGGTGTCGGCGCGTGATGTGGGAGCGGCGGCGCGGGCGTAACCTACCCTACCCTTGGAGGGCAGGCTGTCGCCGAAAACTGCAACGTCCTCCCCTGCGTAGCGGGGGAGGGGGACCACGCGCAGCGTATTGGAGGGGCTCCCCGGGCGCCGCGGCATCCACCGCAGCGGCCAACGAGCCCCCTCACCGGGCGTCGCCTGGTCTACTCCCCCCGCTTCGCAGGGGGAGATGAGATCAGGCGCTTTAGTCGCTACCCGGCCTCCCCCTTCAGCGGCAGGATGCGGTAGCCCAGTCCCCTCACCGTTTCGATCCGGTCAGGCCCGATCTTCTTGCGGAGCCGTCCGACGAACACCTCGATGGTGTTGCTGTCGCGGTCGAAGTCCTGGTCGTAGAGGTGCTCCACCAGTTCGGTGCGGCTGATCACCCGGCCCTGGTGCAGCATCAGGTAGTGCAGCAGCCGGTACTCCAACGAAGTGAGCCGCAACGGCTCCCCGTCCACGCTGGCCCGCGCCGCCTTGGGGTCGAGCCGCAGCGCGCCGCAGGCGAGCGCCGGCTGTGCATGGCCGGCCGCGCGGCGGACCAGCGCCCGCAATCGCGCCAGCAGCTCCTCGGTGTGGAAAGGTTTGGTGAGGTAGTCGTCGGCGCCGGCGTCGAAGCCCGCCACCTTCTCGCTCCACGCGCCTCGGGCGGTAAGGATCAGCACGGGCGAGGCCATGCCGGCCTTTCTCCAGCGCTCCAGCACCGTCACCCCGTCGGTCTTGGGCAGGCCGAGGTCGAGCACGACGGCGTCATAGGGCTCGGTCTCGCCCAGGAACTGCGCCTCCTCGCCGTCGGGGGCGTAGTCCACCGCGTAGCCTGCGTCGGCCAGCGAGCCCTTGAGCTGGCGGGAGAGGTCGGGGTCGTCCTCGACCAGGAGCACGCGCATGGTCTCTGTTCCTCGAAGCCTTAGGGGCCGCCCTGGACGCCCAGCACGGCGCCCGTGCCGGCGTCCACAACATAGTCCTGACGCCGCCCGTTCTGCCCCGCCCAACGTAGGCGGTAAACCGGGCGTCCATTCGGGCCGGCCTCAAGGCCTGCGTCCAGTTCGTGGCCGGGCGAGCGGCGGCGCACGGCCTCTATGGCCTGGCCCAGCGGGATCTGGCGGCCTTCGCGCACCGCCCTGCGCGCCTCGTTCTGCTCGGCGCCCCAGCCGCCGCCGAAGCCGCGGCCAGGCCCGCCGAAAGTGCGGGGCGGACCGCCATAGCCGACGGCCGGGGGCGGAAAACCCCGCCCTCCATCGCCGGGATAGCCGCCAAAGCCGCCGTATCCGCCGCCTGCGGACGGCGAGTATCCGCGCCCATAGCCGGGAGGACCGCCGAAGCCGCGGGCGGCGCCAGCTGGGCCACCCCCGAAGCGACCACCGCCAAAGCCCCCGCCGCGCGCAAAGGCCGGCGCACCTCCGCCGCGCCATCCGCCGTCGCCACGCGGCTGCGCATCTGCGGCGAAGGCCGACAGGAGGAGGCCCAGGATGGCCAGCAGGATCGCGACACTTCGCGAGATCATGGCCGTGTCCTTGGGCTCCGCGGACTGAATGCGCGCTGAACGGTGGAGCTTAGCGGACGTTTCCGCCATCCTGTTGTCCGGCGCAAAACAGCCGGGTGCAAGCGCGCGACCTCAGCGACGGGTGGCCGCGTAGGGCCGGTCCTTCCGCCAGGCTTCGGCGAAGCGCTCCAGCTCCGCGTCCGCCTGGTCCGGCAAGGTCAGCACCATGTGGGCGATCAGGTTGCCCCGCCGGCCGGTGACCGGATCGAAGGCGCCGCGTCCCTTCAGCCGCAGCTGCGAGCCGGCGTTGGCGTGGCGGGGCACGGTGAGCTGTACCGGCCCGTCGGGTGTCGGCGCCTCGACCTTGGCGCCGAGCACCGCATCGGGGATGGAGACCGGGAGGTCCATGTGCAGATCCGCGCCCTCCAGCCGGAACAGCGGGTGCGGTCGCACCGCCAGCTCCACAAGCGCGTCGCCCGGCGGACCGCCGCCTCGTCCCGGATAGCCCTGGCCCCGCAGCCGCAAGACCTGGCCGTCCGTCGCCCCCTTGGGGATGGTCACGTCCAGCATACGCCCGTCGCCGAAGGTGATGCGCCGCGTCGCCCCGGTGATGGTCTCCTCCAGGTCCACCTCCATCCGGGCCTGCACGTCGGAGCCGCGCATGGCGAAGCCCCGGCCGCCGGTCCGGCCGCGGTTGGAGAACATGCCGCCCAGGATATCGTCTAGGTCCACTCCCTCGAAGCCCGCGGTCGCGCCGCCGCCGCCGGGACCCGGTCGATAGCCCTGCGGCGGGGCCTCGCGCCCGTCCGCGTCGATCTCGCCGCGATCGTACTTGGCCCGCTTCTCCGGGTCGCCGACGATGTCGAAGGCCGCGCTGATGCGCTTGAACCGCTCCTCAGCGCTCTTGTTGTCCGGGTTGCGGTCGGGATGGTGAGTCTTGGCCAACTTGTGAAAGGCCTTACGCACGTCCTCGGGGCTCGCTGTGCGCGCCACGCCAAGCTCGGTATAGGGATCCTGCGCCACCTGGACTACCACCTCGAAGACGATCGCGCGGAGACTACCGCGCCTGGCAGATTTAGCCTGCTCCAAGCCGGGGACAAGGGGTCGTGTGACAATTCGGCAACAGCGCGGCCCGGAGCCGTCGGCGTGAGCGGTGGCGGGGCCAGACAGCGGGCGCAAGCTGAGCCATTGAGCGACGATGAGCGATGCCGAGCCTAATGGCGCCTACCGCACCCTGGACGGGCTGCGCGGGGTTGCGGCGCTGATCGTGGTGACACGCCACGCCGGAGACGTGGTGCCTGGCGAGCTGTGCCCCGAGAGCTTCCTGGCGGTGGACCTGTTCTTCCTGCTGAGCGGCTTCGTGGTGGCGCTGGCCTATGAGCAGCGCCTACTCGCCGGCCGATCGCTGGCTGGCTTCATGAAGACCCGGCTGATCCGGCTCTATCCGCTCTACGCGCTTGGAATCGGGCTGGGTCTGGCGGCGCGGGTGGCGACCGGAGGCGCTCTGGACGTCATGTTCCTGATCGAGGCGGTGGTGATCGGCCTGCTCATGCTGCCGGCCATCCCACCCCTGCCCATGGGCAGCTCGACGCTGAATGGGCCCACCTGGACGCTGGCGCCGGAGCTGCTGGTGAACCTCGTCTACGCCGCCCTGGTCCGGCGGCTGAGCCGCCCGGCGCTCTGGGTCGTCGTGGGAACGGGCGCGCTGGGGCTGGTGGCCTCGGAAGCCGTCTACGGCACGCTGGACGGGGGCTGGAGCGTGGATCGTTTCCCCCTGCTGGCCGCGCGCCTCGCCTTCTCCTTCTTCCTGGGGGTGGCGATGCACAGGAACCCGCCGCCGCGGCGGGTTGGTGCGCTTGCGGCCTGGGCGTCGCTGGCGGCGCTCGGCTTCTGCCTGGCGATCCATCCAGCCGAGGCGATGAGGCGGCTGTTCGAGCTCGGCGCGGTGATCGGGCTCTTTCCCGCCATCGTGGCCGTCGCCATCCGGCGGGAGCCGGGCCCGATAGGCGGGGCGGCGTTCCGCTTCCTTGGGCTGGTGTCCTACGCGGTCTACGTCCTGCACCAGCCGCTGGGCGCCCTGACCGGCGTGGCGCTGACGCGGCTGCATGGGCCGGCTGGGCCGACGGCTGTGACCGCGGTCGCCTTCCTGGCCGCCATCGTGGTTGCAGCGGCGCTCGCGGACAAGCTCTACGACCAGCCGGTGCGCCGCCGGCTCTCCACGCTCTGGCCCCGGCGAAACGTCGCGCTGGAGGAGCAGGTCGCCTGAGGCCGCAGGCGGGGAGACGCCGCGCTGGAACACGACGGCGAACGCGTCGGAGGACTAGCCCGGCAGGCGCGCGACGAGCACGGCGTTCAGGCCCCCGAAGGCGAAGGAGTTGGACACCAGCGCCTCGCAGTCCAGCGGCGTTGGCTCCAGGGCCAGCGGAAGGTCGCACTCGGGGTCTGGCCCCAGCCGGTTCAGCACCGGTGGAGCCAGCCTGTGCTGCAGGGCCGAGATGCCGATGATGAACTCGAGCGCCCCGCCGCCGCCGATCAGGTGGCCGTGGGCGGACTTGGTGGCGATCACCGTCTTGCCAGCCATCGCCTCGCCGTAGACCGCGCGCATGGCCTGCGCCTCGGTCCTGTCGTTCAGGATGGTGCCGGTGCCGTGGCTGGACACCAGGGCCGGCGCCTCCAGCGCCAGGCCGGCGTCCAGGTGTGCGGCGCGGATGGCGGCCGAGGCGCCGTCCACATGCGGCGCGGTCAGGTGGTGGGCGTCCGACGCCGCGCCGAGCCCCGCCATCTCCGCCAGCACCGGCGCGCCGCGGGCTTGCGCATGCGCCTCGGACTCCAGCACCAGCATGGCCGCGCCCTCCCCGAGCACCAGCCCCTTTCGCCCCGTCGAGAACGGCCGGCAGGTATCTGGAGCCAGGGTCCGCAGCGCCGCCCAGCCGAGCCAGGAGCCCAGCGTGAGGCAGGCCTCGCCGCCCCCCACCAGCGCCACGTCGCAGCGCCCGGCCCGGATCATGTGCATGCCCTCCCCGATCGCATGGGCGGAGGAGGCGCAGGCGCTGGACAGGCTGAAGGTCAGCCCCCGAACGCCGAACAGCATGGACAGCTGGGCCGCCGGAGCGCCGAGCATCGACTTGGGAATGGTCAGCGGGTGCACCGAGCCCAGCTTGCGGTCGTAGATGCGCGAGAAGCCGTCCTCGAAGGTGGCGTTGCCGCCGCTGCCGGCCCCGAACAGGATGGCGGTGCGGGTATCCAGGCTGGCGTGGCCGAGCAGCCCGGCCCGGTCCAGCGCCTCATGGGCGGCGGTGGCGGCGAACACGGACAGGGGATCGAGGTTGGCGAGGGCGCGCCCGCCGAGCCGCGCCTCCAGCGCCGACAGGTCCAGCAGGGGCGCCGCCGCCGCCGGGCCCTGGAAGCTCAGGCCCGGATGCTCGCCATAGCTCCGCGAGAAGGGCGCGATCGCGCCCTCGCCCCGGGCCAGCCGCGCCCAGGTCGCCTCCACGCCCTGTCCCAGGCCGGAGACGCAGCCCATCCCGGTGACGACGACCCTGCGCGCCTCACCCATGGGCAGGCGCCACGCGGACGAGGTTCAAGCGGGATTGGCCTTGGTCAGCACCACGTCGACGAAGTCCTGCAGCGTCTTGGCGTGGGCGAAGTCAGCCTGCTCCACCACCACGCCGAACTGGTCCTCAAGGGCGAAGGTGACGCTGATCATGTCGAGCGACGCGATGTCGAGCTCGTCCAGGCTCGCCGCGGGATCGAGCCGGTCGCGGTCGGTCGGCACCTCCTTGGCGATGAGGTCCAGCACCTGGTCCGCCGTGACCGCCATGAAAGCCTCCGCGCGCGGGCTGTACCGACCCGCCTGCACGAACATAGCGGGCCCCCGGCGCGGGGAAAGGGTCTTGGCCCGATCCAGCCGGCCGCCGCCGCACGGCGCCAGCGCGTTCAGAGCCGTTCCTGCCAGAACCCGGGACCCTGTGCTGTCCGTCGGCGCCTAGCGCCTCGCAGCACGCACCACCTGTCGAGCAGGCCCCTAGCGCCGACGCGCCCGCCAGTCGACGGCGGACTGACCCCAGATGTCCACCGTGGCGTCGATGGGCGGCGGCAGGATCGCCTGGCCGCGAAAACTCGAGCCAAGCCGCCTAGCCAGGATGATGGAAGCCGCGTTCGCGGGGTCGATGCAATGGATCACCTTGGCCCAGTGGAGCTCATCGAACACCCAGTCGAGACAGGCGGTGGCCGCCTCCCGCGCATAGCCGCGCCCCCAGGCGTCCCGGATCAGCGCCCAGCCGACTTCCTGGCCCGGCCAGCCATGGGGGAACCAGGGGCCGACGCGCCCGATCCATCGCCCGCCCTCCCGCTCGACCACGCTGAACATGCCGAAGCCGCGAAGCGTCCATGCGCCGGTCACCGCCGCCATGTTCCGCCAGGCCAGCGCCGCAGGCTGCGCGCCGCCGATGAAGCGCGCGCTCCCCTCATCCGCCATCAGGCCGGCCCACCCGTCGAAATCAACCGCAGCCGGTGGCCGCAGGACCAGGCGCCCAGTCGTCAGGGTAGGTCCCAGCCCGGACATGCACGCCTCTCTCAAGCTGGTGTCGCGCCCCCGCGTTTCGGGGCAAGCTAGGCCCGATTCGCTCGAGGGAGTCACCGTGCCCGCGCCGTCCTCGCACATGTGGTACGTCAAGGCGGCCGGGGGCGTGTGGGGACCTTATCCTGAAGCGCGCATCGCAGGCTTCGTGGCCGAGCGGCGGGTAAGCGCCACGACACCTGTGTCGCCCTGGGCCGCCGGCCCCTTCCAGCCCGCCGGCGCCAATGCTGAGTTCAAGTCGTTGTTCGAGCTGTCGCCGCAGCCTGCGCCCTCAGCGCCCGCTCCGCTCACCCGCTCCGCGCAAGGCGGCGCGGCCAACCTCGCCCAGGCCGCCCCCTTGCAGCAGGCCATCGAACCGGCCCCGGCGGTGCTGGCCGATGCCGGGCCGGCCCGGCCGGTGCTGGTCTGGGCGCAGCTCTCGGCCGCCAGCGCGCCGAACTTCCTGGCCATCCTGGGCGCGGCCGGCCCGGGGGTGACCATCCGGCCTGGACTGTGGCTGGTGCAGGCGCGCACCAATGCGGCGACGCTGCGAAACCTGCTCTCACGTCGCCTGAGCGACGCCGACACCCTGCTGGTGGTCGAAGCGCCACTGGAGCAGGTCGCCTGGTTCAACCTTGAGCCCGCGCGCGATCGGGAACTGCGCCGGCTGTGGAGCACGACAGGCGCCACGTGAGAGGCCACGAAGCGACAAGTGTTCCAGTCTACTGCCCAGGCCTCGCGACACTTGGACAACAGGCACGTCATATAAGCTTTTCACTCTGCGACATCTGGGCGGAGCCGCCTGCTTAACCCCTCCGAAACCACCTGCTAGCATTGTCGAGTGCAGCGATTCGCCATGTCGCGGATCGCCTTCATGAGGTGGGCGTGAGCGCATCGTACCGGAGGTCGCCTCGATCTCTCCCAGCTGCGGCTGGGGGCGAGCCTGTCGCCTCCGCCCCTCTCCCCGCCTCCCCCGTCAAGGACGCCGCCCCTGGGCCGCGTCCTTTTTTGTTGTCTCCAGCTCCCACGGAGGACCCCATGACCAAGCGTGCCCTGAAGCGTCTGGTGCGTGAAGGCGAGTTCGACTCGACTCAGTTCGGTGGCCAGTCCGGAGGCCGTTTCGGGGATGACGACAAGATACGCCGCCTGCCGGTGGAGCGCACCTGGTCGCCGCTCGGGCCACCGCAGGAGGGACCGCGCGACCAGAGCTATGTGAAGACGCTCCGGCCCAAGTCCACGGGCCAGGCGCGCCTGCTTGACGCCGTGGACGCCAAGAGCCTGGTGATGGCGCTCGGCCCCGCCGGCACCGGCAAGACCTATCTGGCCATCGCCAAGGCCGTGGAGGCGCTGGAAGCCGGCAGCGTCGGCCGCATCGTGCTCTCGCGCCCCGCGGTGGAGGCCGGCGAGTCGCTCGGCTTCCTGCCCGGCGACATGGAGGACAAGCTCGCCCCCTACCTCCGCCCGCTCTACGACGCCCTGTCCGACCGGCTGTCGATGAAGCGGGTCAAGGGGCTGATGGCTGAGGGGCTGATCGAGATCGCGCCCATCGGCTTCATGCGTGGCCGCACCCTGAACAACGCCTTCGTGGTCATCGACGAGGCTCAGAACTGCACCTACGGCCAACTGAAGATGCTGCTGACCCGGCTCGGCTGGAACTCCACCATGGTGATCACCGGCGACCCGGCCCAGTCGGACCTGCTGCCGGGCATCTCCGGCCTCGCCCAGGCGGCGGAGCGGCTGGAGCGGCTGGCGGACGTGGCGGTCGTGCGGCTGGAGGACGTGGACATCGTGCGCCACCCCCTGGTGGCGGAGATGCTGGGAGTGCTCTGACCTTACAGCTCGAAGGCGCGTGGGCGGGGGGCAGGCGGCCTGCCGTCCACGCGTCGGCTTGACAGGCCGCCGCCCGGTCCCTCATCGCCTGCGTCCATGATTCCACGCTACTCCCGCCCCGTCGCCGCCGACATCTGGTCGCCAGAGACCCGCTACCGCATCTGGTTCGAGATTGAGGCGCATGCCGCCTCAGCCATGGCCGAGCTCGGGACCATTCCACAGGCGGCCGCCGAAGCGATCTGGGCCAAGGGCCGCGACGCCAAGTTCGACGCCGAGCGTATCGACGAGATCGAGCGCACCACCAAGCACGACGTCATCGCCTTCCTGACCCACATGGCCGAGATCGTCGGCGAGGAGGCGCGCTTCCTGCACCAGGGCATGACGTCTTCGGACGTGCTCGACACCTGCCTGTCGGTCCAGCTCGCCCGTTCCGCCGACCTGCTGATCGAGGACGTGGACCTGGTGCTTGCGGCGTTGAAGCGGCGGGCGATAGAGCACAAGCTCACCCCCACGCTGGGTCGCAGCCACGGCATCCATGCGGAGCCCACCACCTTTGGCCTGAAGCTCGCCGGCCACTACGCCGAGTTCGTGCGCGCGCGGCGCCGCCTGGTGGAGGCCCGGGCCGAGATCGCCACCTGCGCCATCTCGGGCGCGGTGGGCACCTTCGCCAATGTCGATCCCCGGGTGGAGGCCTATGTCGCCGCCAAGATGGGATTGGAGGTGGAACCGGTCTCCACCCAGGTGATCCCCCGCGACCGCCACGCCGCCTTCTTTGCGACCCTGGGGGTCGTGGCCTCCTCGGTGGAGCGGCTGGCGGTGGAGATCAGGCACCTTCAGCGCACCGAGGTGCTGGAGGCGGAGGAGGCCTTCGATCCCGGCCAGAAGGGCTCCTCGGCCATGCCGCACAAGCGCAATCCCGTGCTGACCGAGAACCTCACCGGCCTGGCGCGGCTGGTCCGCTCGGCGGTGACGCCTGCGCTGGAGGACGTGGCGCTCTGGCACGAGCGCGACATCAGCCACTCCTCGGTGGAGCGAGGCATAGGCCCGGACGCCACCGTCCACCTGGATTTCGCGCTCCGCCGGCTGGCGGGCGTGATGGAGCGGCTACTGATCTATCCGAAGAACATGCAGCGCAACCTCGACCACCTGGGTGGGCTGGTCCACTCCCAGCGCGTCCTGCTGGCGCTGACCCAGAAGCACCTGTCCCGCGAGGGCGCCTACGCCGCCGTGCAGCGCAACGCCATGAAGGTCTGGCGCGGCGAGGGGCGCTTCCTGGACTTCCTCAACGCCGACCCGGAGGTCAGCGGGGCGCTCTCGCCCGAGGAGCTGGGCGTGCTGTTCGACAACGCCTACCACTACAAGCACGTTGATACGGTGTTCGCCCGGGTGTTCGGCGAGTAGCTTAGCCGCCGCGCAGCGCCGCACGGGCCGCGTTGAGCTGGGCGGCCAGCCCTACGGTGCCGCCCTGGTCGGGATGGGCGAAGCGGATCAGGCGGCGGTAGGCGGCGTCGACCGCCTCCCTGCCCGCGCCCTCCGGCACGCCGAGGATGGCGCGAGCCTCAGCCGGGCTCATGCCACCCACCGCTGGCTGGAGCGCCTTGCGCTTGCGGGCGGCCAAGGCGAGCGCGCCGGCCAGCGCGAACAGCAGCAGCGCGATCCACCAGTCCTCCCGGATCGCCAGCACGGCGGCGGCCATCATCACGACGACCGACAGCAGTCCCGTCGTCGGCCGCCAGACGGCCGCCACGCCTCGCAGCCCGGCGCCGAGCCGCTGGCCGCCGACCAGCACCACCACAAGGACGAAGAGGATGACCAGCCCGATCAAGGAGACCTGTTGAGCGAAAAGGGCATGTCAGACCCGCCGACCGTTCCTACGGCCTCATCCTGAGCTTGTCGAAGGCCGGGGCCGCTCCACAGCCCTGCGTCGCCCCCTCCCTCCGACAGGCTCAGGATGAGGCGAGGGTTGGCGTCCGCGTCAGCCTCACGCCGCCTCGTCCTCGCGGCTGTCCACATCCACGGTGACCGTGCGGCCGAAGGCGGGCGCCGCCACCGGCGTGGGCTCCACCTCCAGCCCCAGCGCCTGCATGATCGCCCGCAGCTCCTGGCGCGCCGCCACGTGGCTGAGCGAGACCGCCACCGGGCGCACGGTCGCCGACAGGTCGGCGATGGTCAGGCCGAAGGGGAACAGCTCGCGATAGATCACCCGGTCGCGCAGGCCCGGACCGACCCGGAAGCCCACCCGCTTGCTCAGCGCCTGCACCCGCTCGTCCAGGCGCTTCCTGTTGCGGCTCTCGGTGGTGGCCAGGCGGTTCCTCAGCACCAGCCAGTCGATGGTGCGCCGCTCGGTGGTCAGGCGGGTCTTGCGCGCCTCCCACACCGTCTCGGAATAGAGGCTGGGTTTGGCCAGCTCCAGGGTCACCGGGTCCAGGTGGCCCAGCATGTCGAAGTCCACGAAGCTGTCGTTGATCGGCGTGACAATGCGGTCGGCGCGGCCGTGGGCGGCGCGCATCAGCAGCGTGTCGGAGCCCGGCGTGTCGATGACCACGAACTCGGCCTCCTGGCGGGCACGCCCGAACGCCTCGTCGAAGCGGTCCACCGCCTCCTGCGGGTCGCGCCGAGACAGGGCCGCATCGTCGTCGGACAGGCTCGGCACGAGGGGGTGGGGCAGCACCACGCCGTTGGCCGCGCTCCAGGCCCTGCGGGTGGAGAAGAAGCGCGCCACCGACTGCTGGCGCAGATCGAGGTCGAAAGCCGCCACCTTCGCCCCGCCGTGCAGCAGGGCGCAGACCAGGTGCATGGCCACGGTGGACTTCCCCGCCCCGCCCTTCTCGTTGCCAAGCACGATGACGTGGGCGGGGATGGTGGTCTGCGGCGTCGCTTGCGACATGGCGGGGGTTCCGAATCGTGAGCGCAAACCGCGTAGCGCGCGTGCAAAGTCCTACAGGGCCGGGGCGGAGGTCAACGCTGCTGACCGGCAACCTGCAGACCTAGCGCCCCGGCGCATGGCGAACCTCGCCAACCTGCCCGGTCGTGTCTTCCACCTCAACCCACCACTGAGCCCCGACGCCGCCGCTGGTCACCCGCCACACGGTGCGGTCACCGTTCCTGTACGGCGTTGCGATCGGCAGAGCGCGACCAAGATCGCGCACCCCTGGCGAGGCGGCCGCCAGCGCAACCACCTGATCGGCGGTAAGGCGGGTGGGCGGCGGCGGTTCGGCGGCGCCAAGCAGCCAGCCAAGGAGGCTGCGGCCCTTACCCCCACTCAACGTCCGGCTCCCGCAGGCATTGGCGAAGCCGCTGGCGGCGGCTCGGACTTGCCGGGTGCAGGCTGCGGCGGGACCGCGCCTGCCTTGTACCAGAGCTCCATCGCGACCCCGAGCATGAAACCCGTGGCGATCAGGCCCGCGCCTTCCGGGAGCACTCCGCGGCCGCCCCAGCTGGCAAGGTTTGGATCGGAGCCTGCGCGCCGCCAGTAGACGTAGCCGTTGCGGGTAGGGAACCGCACGGACGAGAACAGCTTCTGCCAGCCGTTCACGCGGACCTGGGCGACGGTTTCCGCCAGCGTCTCCTCAAGATAACGAAAGAGCGAAGAGCCCGCATAGCTGCCTGTCCGCATCTCGACCCTAAAGTTACGCAGGACGTAGAGCTTGGGCACGAGGAATTGGTGGACCTGCTCGTGGTAAAGCACCAACGCCCGGTCCGTCGCGCTGCCAAGGGTCGAGACCTCGATGTCTCCCCACCAGCTCGTCACCCCGCCGCCAGCGCCGATGGCGGTCGTCCCCGTTGTCGTTGGGCGGTAGCGGAAGCCCGGCGTTCGCGGCGGAGGGGGGCCAGCATTAGCGCGCCGGGTCGCCGGCCGGCCGCGGAACAGGACGGCGAGCACGGCCTGGATGCCGAGGATGGCGATCGCCTTGGCGAGGTGGTCGGCGGCCGCGTCGAGATCGCCATCCGCCTTGGCGTAGTAGGCGCCGCGCGCGAACTCGAAGAGTTCGTCGATGCCGCTGAAGATGGCCAGCCCGAGCGAGACGACGCCGACCGCGGCCACGATGAAGTCGATGATCTCGCCGATGGCGAAGCCATGGCTGACGACCCAGGCGACCAGAACGCCGGCCATGATGGCGAGCGACTTCGGTTCGATCAGCGCCCGCAACTGAACGGCCATCTCCGGGCCGACCTTCCCCGCCGTCCGCTCGAGTACGGCGCCGAGTCGGTCCTCGAAGCTCATCTGCGCGACGTTCGCCATGGTCTTTCCCGGCCCGTGCCTTCAACGCGCGGCAGCGGTTGACGTTGACGCAGCCATGATCTGTCTAGCGCAAGTGCGACGCCAGCGCTCCCGTCTGTTGGCTCTCCTCAACCCGCAGCCGCTCACCACGCCCCGATCTCCCGAAGCTTCAGCGCCAGGTCGCTCGGCACCGCCTCCAGCCCCCCGCCCGCCTCCAAGTCCGCCGGCGCCTCGTTCCCCTGCAGGTAGCGCCAGCCCTGGAAGGGGCGCCGCGCGGTGGGGGCGACGCGGACGATGGCTTCGGCCACCACGATCTCGCAGCGGCTGGCCTTGCCCTCGCCCACCGTGTCGATGCGCAGGATCGGCTGGCGGCAGAGGATGGCGCCCTTGAACACGCGGTAGATGGAGCCGCCCTCGGCCAGCTCCTCGGCGCGCTTGGGGGTCTGGCGGGTGCGGACCTTCCACTCCCGCTCGCCGGCCTCACGGGTGGAGCGGCGCCAGGCCAGCAGGTCCTCGACCGTGTCGGTCCCCACGACCAGCTTGATCATATGCAGCGCCACCGCGTCCAGATAGTCCGCCGGCGCCCCGCATCAAAGCGTGGCGGAACCGCTCACATCTGGTTCAGCGCGTAGGCGAGCAGGCCCGTGAGCATCGCGCCGAACACCACCACCGTGGAGGACCAGAGCACCAGCGCTTTCGCCGCCGCACCGATGCGGCGCGAGCCGTAGGCGGAGCGCAGGATCTGGTAGAGGTTGAACGGCGTCCAGGCCAGCGCGATCAGGAACAGCCAGTCCGAGATGGCCTTCGGGAACAGCCAGACCGGCGCCCACACCAGGAAGCAGAAGGACAGGTACTGCATCGCCACGACCAGGTGGTCGTAGACGTAGAACTGCCGCTTGTAGACATAGCAGAGGGTCAGCAGGCCGGCCAGGATCGGCAGGGTCAGCACCGCCAGCCGGTGCGCCCACTCGAACACCAGCATCAGGTAGTATTCGCGGTTATTGGCGGCGCGGCGGATATGGTCACGCAGCCATCGGCCCAGGCCGTCGTGCGGAGCGTCGTGATCGACGATGGCCTTGGCGTCCTGGGCGCGCACGACCTCCACCTTCTGGTCTCCGACCTGGAAGCTGCTTCGCACCTTGATGTCTTGGACGGTCTTGGTGGTTTGGCCGCCATGATTGATGGCGAACTCGGCGGTGAACATGAACACCAGCAGGGTGACCAGGAACAGGCGGAAAGGAGGCACGTGGCGCTGGCGGCGCCCCTCGATATGATCGCGGGCGAGCTGGCCGGGGCGGAACAGCAGGGCCGGCACCGTCCTGGCCAGCCGGCCGTCCAGGTGGGTGAAGCCCTCCACCGCTTCCCAAAGCAGGTGCAGGATGGAGCGGTGGTGGTCGTCGCTGCTCTGGCCGCAGGCGTGGCAGTAGCGGCCATGCAGCTGGGCGTCGCAGTTCAGGCAGGTGGTGTGGGTGTGGGCTGGGTGTGCGGCGCCGTCATGAGCCGCCTCCGAGGCGGCGGCGTCCACGGCGGCCAGTTCGAGCACCCTGTCCATATCGCCCCCTGTGTGCGCCGCTCGAACCGACCCATCCGAGCCAAGCCTACGATGGCCTGATACTTCCGCTCATCCCGGCGAATGCCGGGACCCAGATCATAGGGCTCAGCGGGAGAAAGTCAGGGGGGCCTGGAAAAGAGGCGCGCTTTGATCTGGGTCCCGGCATTCGCCGGGATGCACGGAGGAGGTGCGATCTGAGTTAGCTGTGTTGTAGGAGCGGAGAACGCTCAGGTGAACCAGCGGGGGTTGCGCTCCTCCAGGAAGGCGGCGATGCCTTCGCGGGCGTCGTCGGTGGACGATTGCTGGGCGTAGCGGCGCGCGGTGTCCTCCAGCACGGAGCGTTCCAGCGGGCGGCCCGTCACGTGGGCCACCAAGCGCTTGGCGGCCTCCACCGCCGAGGGCGCGCTGGCCAGGGCCTCGGTGGCCAGCCGGTCCTGCACAGCGTCGAGCGCCTGCGCATCCTCCACCAGCTCGTCCACCAAGCCGATGCGGCAAGCCTCGGCGGCGTCGAAGCTGTGGCCCCAGGCGAACAGCCGCCGGGCCTGGCGCGCGCCTACCGCCTCCACCAGGAAGGGCGTCAGCGCGCCGGGGCTGAGGCCGAGGCGCGCGTCGGCGAAGGCGAACAGGGACGCTCGCGTGGCCGCTCCCGTGTCGCAGGCGGCGACCAGGCCCGCGCCGACGCCCACCGCCGGTCCGTCCACCAGGGCCACGGTCAGGGCCGGGATAGCGTGGAGCGCGTGCAGCATCTGACCGATCTGGAGCGAGTGGAGCCTCGCATCCTCCTCGGGCATGTCCAGCATCTCGCGCATCTGGGCCGGGTCGCTGCCGATGCTGAAACAGCCCTGGGCGCCCCGCAGGAACACCACCCGCACGCCCTCCGCGCCCTGCAGGGTGACGAAAGCCTCC
Source organism: Caulobacter sp. S45 (assembly GCF_903642205.1). Lineage (GTDB taxonomy): Bacteria > Pseudomonadota > Alphaproteobacteria > Caulobacterales > Caulobacteraceae > CAHJWH01. Next base: position 14,827 of record NZ_CAHJWH010000027.1, read on the forward strand.
GTCAGCGCCGCGACTTCGGCCGAGCCGATGGCGTTGCCGCGTTTGGGGCGGTTCAGCAGCACCACGGCCACGCCCTCGCGGGTGGACTGGAGCTGGACGGCGGGATCGGGCGCCTCGTCCTGGACATCTACGTACTGGTGGGTGATCGGCTCGACCATGGTGCACTCCGCCTTCTCAGCGGAATGGCTGCGGCCAAGCTCGCGTTCCGCCGCCGCGGCCCTGCGTTGATCGCCTCGGCCTGCGTGCTAAACCCCGCCGCCACCGACGGGAGACGAACCATGGCCGCCACGCGCACCGAGACCGACACCTTCGGCCCCGTCGAGGTGGCGTCGGCCGTCTATTGGGGCGCACAGTCGCAGCGCTCGCTCGGTAACTTCAAGATCGGGTGGGAGAAGCAGCCCATCCCGGTGGTGCGGGCGCTGGGCGTGGTGAAGCGCGCTGCGGCTGAGGCCAACATGGCGCTGGGCAAGCTCGATCCGCAGCTCGGCGCCACCCTCGTGGCTGCGGCTCAGGAGGTGATCGACGGCAAGCTCGACGCCCACTTCCCGCTGGCGGTCTGGCAGACCGGGTCCGGCACCCAGTCCAACATGAACGCCAACGAGGTGATCTCCAACCGCGCCATCGAGATGCTGGGCGGCGAGATGGGGAGCAAGACACCCGTCCACCCCAACGACCACGTCAACATGAGCCAGTCGTCCAACGACACCTACCCCACCGCCATGCACATCGCGGCGGCCGAAGGCGTCGCGCGCGACCTGCTGCCGGCGCTGGCCCACCTGCGCTCAGCGCTCAGGGCCAAGTCCGAAGAGTTCAAGGACATCATCAAGATCGGCCGCACCCACACCCAGGACGCGACCCCGCTGACGCTCGGCCAGGAGTTCGGGGGCTACGCCGCCCAGGTCTCCTCCGCCGAGCACCGCATCAAGCTGACGCTGGAGGGCCTCTACGAGCTGGCCCAAGGCGGCACGGCGGTGGGCACCGGGCTGAACGCCCCCGTCGGCTTCGCCGAGACGGTGGCCGAGCGCATCGCCGAGATCACGCGCCTACCCTTCGTCACTGCGCCCAACAAGTTCGAGGCCCTGGCCGCTCACGACGCCATGGTGTTCAGCCACGGGGCGATCAACTCGGCCGCCGCCGCCCTGTTCAAGATCGCCAACGACATCCGCTTCTTAGGCTCGGGACCGAGGTCGGGCCTGGGCGAACTCTCCCTGCCGGAGAACGAGCCGGGTTCCTCGATCATGCCGGGCAAGGTGAACCCCACCCAGTGCGAGGCCCTGACCATGGTCTGCACCCGGGTGTTCGGCAACGAGACCACCATGACCATGGCCGGCGCCTCGGGCCACTTCGAGCTCAACGTGTTCAATCCGGTGATGGCCTACACCTTCCTGCAGTCGGTGCGCCTGCTGGCCGACGCGGCGATCAGCTTTGCGGACAACTGCGTGGTGGGGATCGAAGCGCGCACCGACAACATCAAGGCGGCGCTGGAACGCTCGCTGATGCTGGTGACCGCACTGGCGCCCAAGATCGGCTACGACAACGCCGCCAAGATCGCCAAGACGGCCCACAAGAACGGCACCACCCTGCGGGAAGAAGCGGTCGGCGGCGGCTACGTGACGGACGCGGAGTTTGACGAGGCGGTGAGGCCGGAGAAGATGATCTCGCCGGGGTGAAGCCGAGACGTGGTAGGGAAGGACGTGATGGCCGACGACCTCTACGAGCAGGACTTCTATCTCTGGACCCAGGCCCAGGCCGAGGCGCTGCGTGCGCGTGGCGTCTCAAATCAGGTCGACTGGGACACGGTGGCCGAGGAGGTGGAGGACATGGGGAAGCGGGAGCTTCGGGCCGCAGAGTCCCTCCTCGTCCGCATCATTGAGCACCTTCATAAGCTGCGGACCACCAAGTACGATGATCCGCGTCTGCATTGGCGCAAAGAGATCGTCGCTTTCCGTGCCCAGCTGGAACAGAGACTGACTCCCTCGATCCGCGCAAAGTTGCACTTCGATCTCGAACGCCTCCATGAGCGTGGCGCCAAGGAGGCCGAACGCTGGATGTTCCATGACGACATAGACTTTCATCCACTAGACCGAACCCGTCGGTGGACGCTCCCTGAACTGCTGGGCGAGCAGGACGATCCGCTACCTATGCTTTGGAATGACAAGGTGCAGGCTTGAAGCTCGGCCTGCTTCTGGCGCTCGGCCTCCTGGCGCCCCTTGCCGGCTGCCATGACAACCTCGCCGCGGCCACCGCGGCGGACGGCGACACCTGCTATCGCCTCCCCACCGGCGCGCCGGCGAAGCGGGTCGTGCTGTCGGAAGACGACGACAACCTGGAGACCTGCGCCATGCACCTGGAGGGCTTTCGCCTCATGCACCGCCAGGGCGGCGGCGTGGGCCTCTACGAAGGGCACATCATCTACGTCACGCCGCAGGGGATCAGCGCGGCGACCGGCGAGACCAACATCCGCTACAGCGTCTACACCCGCGCCGAGCAGGCCGACCTCGACGGCAAGCTGCACCAGCTGATCGCCCAGGACGTCGCTGAGAAGGCCGCCTCAAATACGACAGGCGCCAGCACCGCAGGCGCAAGCACCGCCGCAGATTGAGGGAGGACCGCCATGCTGAAGCTCTACCACTCGCCCCAGACCCGCTCCTCGCGCATGGTCTGGCTGCTGGAGGAGATCGGGGCGCCCTACGAGATCGAGTACCTCGACATCCGGGCCGAAGGCGGCCTGCCGGAGAGCTACCGCGCCATCCACCCGCTGAAGAAGGTGCCGGCGCTGCAGCACGACGGTGAGATCGTCACCGAATCCGCCGCCATCTGCCTGTATCTCTCCGACGCCTTTCCAGCCGCGGGACTGGGGCCGCGCGTGGGCGAGGCGGGCCGTGGCGCCTATCTGAGCTGGCTGGCCTACTATGCCGGCGTCGTGGAGCCGGCGCTCATGGTCAAGGCGGTGGGCGCCACCGGCTTCAGCCCGCTCAGCGCCGCCTGGGGCGATCCGGAGCTGATGATCAAGCGGCTGGAGGATACGCTCTCGGCTGGGCCCTACGTGCTGGGCGAACGGTTCACTACGGTGGACGTGCTGATCGGCAGCACCTTCCAGTGGGCCGGACGGCTGCTGCCGAAGACCGAGGCGGTGGAGGCCTACAAGTCACGGCTGATGTCGCGTCCGGCCTTCCTGCGCTCCCTGGAGAAGGACGCCGCCTGATGGCCGAGCTGGTCAATCTGAATCAGGCGCGGAAAGCGCGCGAGAAGGCGGCCAGGACCGCCAGGGCTGCTGAGAACCGCACACGGTTCGGGCGCACCCCGCTGCAGAAGGCGCTGGACGCCGCCGAGGCGGACATCCGCAGCCGCAAGCTGGACGCGACGAAGCGCGACGACCGCGAGCGCTAGGATGTCAGCCGGCGCGGCTACACTCGGCCTCGTCCTGAGCCTGTCGAAGGACGAGGCCGCGGCACGCCCGTTGGACGCCTCGTCCCTTCGACAGGCTCAGGATGAGGCGGTGCTGGCGCTTGCGCCTAGGCTCATGCCGTAACCAGCGGCTCAGTCCCGCAGCAGCTCGTTGACGCTGGTCTTGGAGCGGGTCTGGGCGTCCACACGCTTGACGATCACTGCGCAGTAGAGCGCCGCGCCGCCACCCGTCGGCAGTGTTCCGGGCGCCACCACCGAAAAGGCCGGCACCCGGCCGCGGAACACCTCGCCCGTCGCCCGGTCCACGATCTTGGTGGAGCCGCCCAGATAGACGCCCATGGAGAGAACCGCGCCCTCCTCCACCACCACGCCCTCGGCGACCTCGGAGCGGGCGCCGATGAAGCAGCCGTCCTCGATGATGGTGGGGCCGGCCTGCAGTGGCTCCAGCACCCCGCCGATGCCGACGCCGCCGGACAGGTGCACGCCCCGCCCGATCTGCGCGCAGGAGCCGACGGTGGCCCAGGTGTCCACCATGGCGCCCTCGCCCACATGGGCGCCGATGTTGACGAAGGAGGGCATCAGGACCGCGTTCCGCCCGATGAAGGCGCCGCGCCGGACGATCGCGCCGGGGACGGCGCGGAAGCCTGCGGCGCGGAACTGCGCCTCGCCCCAGCCGGCGAACTTGCTGGGGACCTTGTCCCACCAGGGCCCGGGCGCCCCGGCGCGGCCCATCAGCGTGTTGTCGGAAAGGCGGAAGGACAGCAGCACCGCCTTTTTGGCCCATTGGCGAACGGTCCAGGCGCCGCCGAGCTTTTCCGCCACCCGCAGGGAGCCGTCGTCCAGGGCTTCGAGCGTCGCCTCCACAGCGTCGCGCGCCTCGCCGCGGGTAGCGGGGCCGAGCGTGTCGCGCGCCTCCCACGCAGCGTCGATGGCGGCTTCAAGCTGAATGTGGTCGGTCATCTGGAGATCGCCGCGTCTTCCTTCGCCCCAGGACGAGGCCTACTTCAGGTGCTTGAGGCTGTCATCCACCGACCGGCCGCCATCAGTCCCGCACCTCGGCTGATCGCAGGAAAGCCGCCAGATCATCGGTCCTGTAGTCCACGAACGCCGCCGTGGATGCGGCCGCGTGCGGGCCCACCAGCACAGTCACCATGCCGTAGCCGGCCGCGGGCTCCAGATTGCGCTCCGTGTCCTCGAAGAAGGCGCTCGTGCGCGGCGTCACCCCATGCGCTCCGATCAGGCTCTCGTAGGCGCGGGCCTGGGGCTTGGGCGTGAGCTCGGCCGCTTCGAGGTGGAAGACGTGCTCGAACAACTCGGCCATCTGCAGCTTCTCAAGCACCCGCACGGCGTGGCTTGCGGCGGCGTTGGTGAACACCAGCCGGCGGCCGGGCAGCCGCGCGAGTGCGGCGTGCAGCGCCGGGTCGGGCGAGACGCTGTCCAGCGACACGTCGTGCACCTCTTCCAGGAAGCCGTAGGGGTCGATCCCGTGATGGGCCATCAGCCCGGCCAGCGTGGTGCCGTGCTCATGCAGGTAGCGCTTCTGCAGGGCATGGGCCTCGGCTTCCGGCAGGCCGGTGATGCGCATCATGTAGGCGGTCATGCGTGCGTCCATCTGGACCTGCACGGCGCCCCCGAACGGATAGAGCGTGTTGTCCAGGTCGAATATCCAGGTGTCGACGTGGCTGAGGTCGGGGCGCGGATCGACGCCAGGATCGAGGTCGATCCCGCTCACCCCGCGCACACCAGGGTGCCCGAGCCGTGCTCGCTGAACAGTTCCACCAGCATGGCGTGGGATCTACGGCCATCCAGGATGACCACAGCCTCCACCCCAGCCTCGATCGCGACGATGGCGGTTTCCAGTTTTGGGATCATGCCGCCGGTGGCGGTCCCGTCGGAGATGGCGGCCTTGGCCTCCGACACGCTCATCTGGCGGATCAGCTCTCCGTCCTTGTCCAGCACGCCCTTTACGTCAGTGAGCAGCAGCATGCGCTTGGCCTTCAGCGCTCCGGCCACGGCCCCGGCCGCCGCGTCGGCGTTGATGTTGTAGGTGTCGCCGGCCTCCGACACGCCGATGGGGGCGATGACGGGGATATAGTCCTGGTCGCCGTAGATCAGCGCCTCCACGATCTTGGGATCCACCGTCTTGGGATCGCCGACAAAGCCGAGATCGACCGCCTGCTCGATATGGCTGTAGGGGTCGCGGTGGTGGCGGATGGCTTTTTCGACGGTGATCAGCCGGGCGTCCTTGCCGGAGAGGCCGACGCCGCGCACGTCCGCCTCATGGCCCGCCATGTTCACGTAATGGACGAGATCCTTGTTGATGGAGCCGGACAGGACCATCTCAGCCACCTCCATGGTGGCCTCGTCGGTGACCCGCAGGCCGTCGATGAAGGTCGATTCCACCCCAGCCTTCTTCAGCATGCGGCTGATCTGCGGACCGCCGCCGTGGACCACGACCGGATGCACGCCGACCAGCTTCATCAGCACGAGATCGCCGGCGAAGTTGCGGGCGACCGCCTCTTCGCCCATGGCGTGGCCGCCGTACTTCACGACCACGACCGAGCGGTCGTAGACCTGGATGTAGGGCAGCGCCTCGGCCAGGGTTCGGGCGGTGGCCCAGCCGGACTCGTTCTCGTCCGTGTCAGGCAAGGCGCTGGTCATGGGCGGGCGTTTAGCGGAAGCGGGTGAAATTGGGGAGCGCAAAGCCGACTAAGGGCGAGCGCGTATCTTCTCCTCCCCCGCTGCGAAGGGGGAGAAGAGGCGTCACCCCTCGCCCAGCCCCGCCGCCAGCAGCACCTCGGCGCGCAGTTCCGGTATCCCGCCCCCCTTGGCCGACGAGGTCACCGCCACCCGCGGGAAGGCCGCCGGCCGCCGCGATATCTTCTTCAGCGTCTCCTCAGCCCGGGCCTGCGCCTCCGCCGGCTTCAGCTTGTCGGCCTTGGTTAGCACCACCTGGTAGGAGACCGCCGACAGGTCCAGCGCATCCAGCGCCTCGCCGTCCACGTCCTTCAGCCCATGGCGCGCGTCGATCAGCAGGTAGACGCGTTTCAAGTTCGGCCGCGCGCGCAAATAGGCCCGGCCGAGGTTCTGGAACTTCTTCGCCTCCGAGCGCGACACCCGCGCGAAGCCGTAGCCCGGCAGGTCGGCCAGGCGCAGCCGCTCGTCCACCAGGAACAGGTTCACCTCGCGCGTGCGGCCGGGGGCGTTGGACACTCGCGCCAGTTCGTGCTGGCCGGTCAGCGCGTTCAGCAGGCTGGACTTGCCCACGTTGGATCGGCCGGCGAAGGCCACCTCCGGCAGGTCCGGCGGCGGCAGCTGCTCCACGTGTGCGCAGCCGAGCAGGAAGCTGGCGGGGCGGGCGAAGGAGACCCGCGCCGCCTCCATCAGCTCCGGCGTGAAGACCTCGTCCGCTGGGAGGGGCGCGACAGGCTCCACCTCAGGTCTTGATCGCCACAGCCTTACCGCCGCCGCCGAATCGAGCAATCAGGTCGTCGATCGGGTTGGCGACCCGGTACTTGTGCATCATGAAGTATTGCTGGGCCACAGTGAAGACGTTGCTCGCCACCCAGTAGACCACCAGCCCAGACGGCGTGTGACTGAAGAAGAACAGGAACATGATTGGCATGAACTGCATCAGCATCTTCTGAGACGGATCTGTCACCGCCTGCGGGCTCATGTTCTGGCTGAGCCACATGGTGATGCCGTAGAGGATCGGATACACGCCGATGTGCAGCGGCCCGTCCAGGAACCCGCCGATCAGCGGGATCGCGGCCGGGTTGAACGGCAGCAGGCCGAACAGGTTGACGAAGGTGGCGGGGTCCGGCGCCGAAAGGTCGCGTATCCAGCCAAAGAAGGGCGCGTGACGCATCTCCAGCGTCACGTAGAGTACCTTGTAGAGCGAGAAGAAGATCGGGATCTGCACCACCAGCGGCAGGCAGCCCATCAGCGGGTTGATCTTCTCGCGCTGGTAGAGCTGCATGGTCTCCTGCTGGGTCTTGGCCGGCTCCTTCTCGTTCTTCTTCTTGATGGCCTCGATCTCAGGCGCAAGCTTCTTCATCTTGGACATGGATTCATAGGACTTGTTGGCCAGCGGGAACATGGCCCCCCGCAGGATCAGCGTCAGCAGCAGGATGGAGACGCCGAAGTTGCCGACATAGCCGTGGATGGTCTCCAGCAGCCAGAAGATCGGCCGGGTGAAGAACCAGAAGTGCCCCCAGTCCACCGCGTCGTCGAAGTGCGGGATGCCCAGCGCGCTCTCATAGCCCGCCAGCACCGACACCCTCTTGGCCCCGGCGAACACGTGCACGGTGGAGCCCGCCGTGGCGCCGGGCGCCAGAGTCTGGACCGGCCCGACCTCGTCGGCCTCGTAGACGTTGACGCCGTTCACCTCGTCCGCGCGGAACTGGGCCTTGATCGGCGTGTGCTGGTCGGGCGCGAGCGCCGCCAGCCAGTACTTGTCGGTGATGCCCAGCCAGCCGCCGGTGGAGGCGAAGCCGGTGTCGCCCTGCTTCTTCCAGGCCTTGAAGGTGATCATCCGCAGCTCGCCGGCGAGCGAGCCGATGGCGCCCTCGTGGATGATGTTGGTCTTGGCCAGCTCCGGCTCGCCCTGGCGCTGGACGGTGGCGTAGGGGGCAAGCTTGATCGGCGCGGCCGCATGGTTGGCCACCTGGTCGGCCACGGTGAACATGTACTTGTCGTCCACCGAGATCGTGCGGGTAAAGGCCAGGCCGGCGCCGTTGTCGTAGGTGAGGGCGATCGGGTGGCCCGGCGAGAGCGCGCCAGCCCCTGCCTGGGTCCACTGGGTCAGCGGACCCGGGGTGGCGACCGGGCCGGTCCAGCCGAAGTCGGCGAAGTAGGCCTGCTTGGCGCCCTCGGGGCGGAACAGCTCCACGGGCGGCGAGGTCTTGGAGATCGTGGTGCGATAATCCTTGAGGAACAGGTCGTCGAGGCGGCCGCCCTTCAGCGCCACCGAACCCTGCAGCGCCGGGGTGTCGATCGCCACCCGGGGCGAGCCGCGCAGCGCCTGGTCTCGGTCGATGTAGGTCGCCGCGCCCGGTGCGGCGAGCGCCGCCTGCTGCTGCTGGACGGCGGCGGCCTTCTGCGCCGCCTCGCGCGCCTTCTCGCGGGGTCCCATGAAGAAGACCTCGTAGGCGATCAGCAGGGCGAACATGGCGACCATGAAGATCGTCGTGTTGCGCGAGTTCTCTTTATCCATCGGAGGCGCTTGGCTCGGCAGGAGGAAGGCGGGAGGCGGATTGCTTGGCGGGCCTGCGGGGCGCGCCCTTGGGCCGTCGGGGCGGACGGGGTTCGTCGCGGCCTGAGGCGAGGCCTATCAGCGCGGTTCCGACATCGTCAAGCAAACGCGCCCACGGCCGCTCGCCTGCGCCCATGCGGGCGATGAAGACGTAGTCGCGGCCGGGCACGCCGTGGAGAGGCAGCAGCGCACGCGCTGCCTCGCGAAGGCGACGCTTGGCGCGGTTGCGGGCCACGGCGTTGCCGATCTTCTTGGTGGCGGTGAAGCCTTCACCGAGGTGGCGTGCGCCGTCCTGGCGGTGGAGCATCTGCACCACCACCGCGCCGCGGCCGAGCGAGGCGCCCTTGGCGGCGGCGAGGAACTGGGCGCGGGTTTTGAGGCGGACGATGGCCGGACTGAGGGCCCGGTCAGCGGAAAGGGTAAGGTCTTCCGTCATCTCACCGCCCTTGCATCCGCTTATCCCGGCGAATGCCGGGACCCGGATCATAAGGCTCGACGCGAAAGTACGGGAAGATAGCCATCGCCGCTCTATCCCCTGATCTGGGTCCCGGCATTCGCCGGGATGAGCGGAGTTAAAAGTGAGAACCGGAGAGCTTAGGCGCTCAGCTTCTTCCGCCCCTGCGCGCGGCGGCGTTGGATGACCTTCTGGCCGTTCTTGGTGGCCATGCGGGCGCGGTATCCGTGACGGCGCTTGCGCACGAGTCGGCTCGGCTGATAGGTGCGCTTCACGAGACGGGCTCCGCTCCAAAGGTGTGGGCTGCCCAAAGGTTCGGGCGACAATGAGCGGGCGGGGATAGGAGAAGCGGGCGCGCGTGTCAACCAAAGCCCCCTGTCTGCGGCCCGTTCGGGCGTCCATCGCGCTGGCCGCCCTGATCGCCGGCGCAGCCCTTTGCGGCTGCATGAGCAGCCCGCCCTCCACGCCCGTGGCGCATCTCGGCGAGCTGCGGCTGGTACGCCCGGACGCTCCGCCGCCCGCCCAGGCCTCCGCCACCCCGGCGCTCCGCCCGCGCATGGCCGCACCGGTGGAGCCCGCCCCGGTGCTCCCGGTCGGCTTGGACACCGCGGCGGCGCGGGTCTCGGCCTATCTGAACCAGGCCGGGTTCGCCCTGGAGCAACGGCCGGAGGGCGCGGGCCTGCTGGTCTCGGCCACCCGGATGGGCGCGCCCCAGGCCCTGGCGGCGGAGGCCGTCTGCGGGCTGGTGGCCCTGCACCGCCCTGACATCGCCTCGACCGAGCTGACCGTCCGCCTCACCCCCGCGCCCGGCGGCGTGCAGCTGGAGGCTGGCGCCCGGTACGTGGAAGTCGACACCCGGCTCATCTCCGGCGAGCTGGCGCGTCAGACCTGCCGCTCCCGCGGCGTGCTGGAGGCGGCCGTGCGGCGCGCCGCGCTCGCCGACTGAGCACAGTCCGTGATCCGCCACTGCGCCTGCGCCAATTGCGTTGCTGAAATACGGCCGCTGCAGTAACCCGGACGCGGGCCGCCCTGATCAGGGCGCGACCCCGTTTGGGGAGCGACGTCGAAGGGCGATGGCCTTGCCGAGATGGCCCCGCCGCCTGTCCTGGCCGGGCGGCCTGTCCGCCCGGCTGCTGCTGCTCACCGTCGTCTTCGTCCTCGGCGCCGAGCTGCTGACGCTGGCCCCCTCGCTCGCCGCCTTCCAGGACACCTGGCTGACCAGCCGGGTGCGCGCCGCCGAGCTCGCCTCCCTGGCGGTGGAGGCCGCCCCTGCCGGCGTGGTCAGCGACCGCATGGCCGGCGAGCTGCTCGAGGGTGCGGGCGTCGTGTCGGTGTCGGTGCAGAGCGGCGGCGTGCGCCGGCTGCTGCTGCAGGCGCCGCGGATGGCGCGCTTCCCCACCCTGATCGACCTGCGACAGCCCGACCCCGTCGGCTGGCTGTTCGGCCCCTTCGAGATCATCGCCCCGGGCGGCCCGTCCATGCTGCGCGTGGTGGCCAGGCCGCAGTTCCGCACCGGCGAGTTCGTGGAGATCGTGGTGCCCGAGGCGCCGCTGCGCCGCGACCTGATCGCCTACATGACCCGGCTTCTGGTCGCCTCGGTGCTGATCTCTATCGTCGCCGGGCTGATCGTCTATCTGGCGCTGAACGCCTTCCTGGTGCGCCCCATGCAGCGCATCACCGAGTCCATGGAGCGCTTCCGCGTCTCGCCGGAGGATCCAGCGGCGAGGCTGAAGCTCTCCGGCCGCCGCGACGAGGTGGGCCGGGCTGAGGCGGAGCTCGGGCGCATGCAGGACGACCTGCGCACAGCCCTCCAGTCCCGCTCGCGCCTGGCGGCGCTCGGCGAAGCGGTGGCCAAGATCAACCACGACCTCAGGAACATGCTCACCTCCGCCCAGGTGGTGGCCGAGCGGCTGCAGGGCTCCGGCGATCCCCGCGTGGCCCAGGCCCTGCCGAGGCTGGAGCGCGCGCTCGATCGCGCGGTGCGCCTGGCCCAGAACGTCATGGCTTACGGCAAGAGCGAGGAGCCGGCGCCGGAGCTCCGCCCCGTGGCGCT
>NZ_CAHJWH010000028.1 GCF_903642205.1 Caulobacter sp. S45
GCGGCCGTGTCGGGCTTCGGATCATGCCCCGTCCAGACGAGCGCCATTGGGCTCTGACGCCGATGATCGCGGCGTTGGGCGTCGCACTTGCCTGTGCAGGCCTGGACCGGGCGTTTCGGCCTGCACTCGACCCCGCCTATCTGAACGCCATGGTCCGGCAGCCATGGCAAGCCCGTACGGCGGTCTACATGGCGCATGCGTTCAACGAGGAAGTCATGTACCGGTTGTTCCTCGGCTCGCTGCTGGCGAACGTGCTGATCCTGTTCAGCAAGGCCAGACGGGACATCTCGGATGGAGCCCTGCTCTGGGCTGCGTTCGTGCTCGCCCAAGGCGTCAACGTCGCAATCAACCTGTGGTCCGTTTCTCCCGCCCCCGTCTCCGTTCTTCCCTATCAGATGCTTCGCTACTTCGCGCCGGGGATGGTCTGGGCTGGGCTCTACATCAGGCGCGGGTTCATGGCGGCTGAGACGGGTCACCTTACGACACACCTGATCTTCCAGCCACTCGTGGGCGTTTTGCTAAGCCATTGATTGCCATGGAGCAATAGTGCTGAAGCTTGCAGACAAAGACGCCATTCTGGGAGCGGCGGTGAAGGAGGCCGAGCAACTGCTTATCGGGCGCGAGGCGCCGCATGCACCTCAGGAGGCAATCAAGAGGCTCTACTGGGCGGCGCAAGAAGGATCGGTGGACGCTCTCCTGCGCCTGGCGGCGATGACGGCTACAGGGCGGGATATTGCAACTGTCCTACCCAAGGCCGCCCAGCTATTGCTTCTGGCAGCCAATCTCGGATCTGGTTTCGCCAGAGATCAATTGATGCTCCTTGTTGATGAGCACCACAAGCTTCAGTTCAGCTCGACGATGAACTGGTCCGACATACGCGACGCGATAAACATCGGAGTCTGGCTGGAGAAGCCAGGCATCATGGACTTACGGCAAGATCCACTCATCCGGCACGTCTCCAATGTCGTACCCTCCCAGGTATGCCGCTGGCTTATCAGCCGCGCTGCAACCGGCCTCAAACCTGCCCTCGTACAAGTCGGCTATGAAGGACAGCCTAAGTCCGATGGGAGCAGGAGTTGCAGTACCTTCATGATCAACATCCTGAATGCCGACGTCATCATAAGCCTTGTTCGAACCCGCATCGGCCAGATCGTTGAAACCGCTATCGAGCGTTTCGAACCGCCGCAAATCCTGCATTATGGGGTGGGCGAAGAGTTTAGCGCGCACTACGATTTTCTCAGGCGCAAAGATGAAAGCGACCCTGGGGGTTACGAAGGCGAACGCGCGTCTACATTTCTTCTGTACCTCAACGACGATTACGAGGGCGGCCGCACCATCTTCCCGAAAGTCGAGCTAAGTATCAGGGCCAAGGCTGGCGACGCCTTGTGGTTTCGTAATCTCGACGGTGACGGTCGTCCTGACAAGGCGACCCTGCACGCTGGAACACCGGTCGAGGCCGGCGAGAAGTGGGTGCTCTCCCAATGGATACATGACCGGAGGTTCTCTGCGGGTCGGTAGCGGTCACGCCATCAATCTGTCGCACGACACGGCGCCCCGATCCACGCCCCTCTTCGTGTCGAACGTCCCCTGAGGCCTTTGCAATCCAGGCTATAGTCTTCGGGAGATAGGGGAGCGGATTGCGCTTCAAAGAGCGTCGGCTTGCGCTTTCGCCTCCGCCCTCGACTTGGAACTGGCCGGATTTGGCTATTCGCGCTTTTGGCGATTGCCAAAGCCTCCTCTCGGCGGGATGTGGGGCGATGGTGCTGCAAGACATTTCGTTTCGCATCGAGACGCCGGCGGGCGAGGATCGGCCACGCAGCGTCTGCAGCGCCTGTGGTTTCGTGGACTACCGGAACCCCCGCATCGTGGTCGGAAGCGTCGTCGTTCAGGGCGAGGGATCAAGCGAGCAGATCCTGCTCTGCCGGCGCGCCATCGAGCCGAGGCTGGGCTATTGGACGCTCCCCGCGGGCTACATGGAGACGGGCGAGCCGACGGACACCGCCGCCAAGCGTGAAGCCCGCGAGGAGGCCGAGTGCGAGCTGAGCCTGGACGGCATCTTGGCGGTCTACGACCTGACCCACCTGTCCCAGGTCCAGATCATCTACCGGGCGCGCCTGATGGGATCACAGTTCGGAGCAGGCCCCGAGAGTCTCGAGGTTGCGCTGTTCAGCTGGGATGACATCCCCTGGGACGATCTTGCCTTTCCCTCCGTAGCCTGGGCGCTCCGGCATTGGCGTCCCGGACGCGGTCAGCCGCTCGGCGCGCCGTTCCGCAATCCGGAGAGAGGCTGATCTTTCACCTGAAGGCGTACGAGACCGTGCCGAGAATCTGGCGGGGTGGTATGTACTGCTGGCTGGTCTGGCCAGTGCCGTAAGGGTCGGTGTAGCGCGAGTTCACGCCGTCCACGTCGAAGGCGTTGGTCACTGTGAGTGAGAGCTTCAGCCCCATCGTCCCTGGAACATAGTCGAGGTTGAGGTTGGTGACGCCGTAGGGATCGACCCGGTCCAGCCCCGGCTCGTTGAAGACGCGCGCCCACTCGCTCCCGCGATAGACGTACTGGACGCTCGGCGTGAGCGCGCCTGCGGGCTGGCCGCCCAGCGCCGGCACGTCGAAGGTGTAGGCGGCGCTGATGGCGCCGGAGGCCTTGGGCATGTCGGGCGGCGTCTTGCCCTGGAGGTCGCGGGCGGCGGCGATCACGGCCGGGTAGCAGCCCGGGTTGTAGCCGTAGCCGCAGGCGGCGGTCTGCTCGATGCCGTTGGCGACGGTGGAGTCGATGGAGCGGTAATCGCCCTGCACCCGGCCGTTCTCCAGCGCCAGGCTGGCGTCCAGGTGCAGCCGGCCGCCGAGAGCGACATAGGCCGCTTCGCCCTCCAGGCCATAGGTGTGGACCGAGGGGATGTTAGAAATGCCGCTCTGGAAAGGGACCGGGTCGTACTCGATGTACTGCATGTCCCGATAGAGATAGTAGAAGGCGGCGAGGTTCAGCTGCAGGCTGCGGCCGAAGAACCTGCTTTTCGAGCCGAGCTCGAAGGCGGTGTTGGTCTCCGGCGTGAAGGTGTCGGGAACCACCAGCTGGCCATTGTCCCCGTTCACCCCGCCGGGCTTGTAGCCCCGCGCCGCGCTTGCATAGACGAGGCTCCGGGGGGTGAGGTCGTAATCGGCCTGCACCCGCCAGGTGCCCACCGTGTCGTTGTAGCCGTGGCTGACGGTCGCCGAGCCGAAGCCTGAAAAGTTGAAGCTGTCCTGCTCATAGGCGTCGTGGTTCAGCCGTCCGCCTGCGGTCAGGCGCAGCCTCGGCGTCAGGTGATAGGTGAGCTGGGCGAAGCCTGAATAGGACTGGCGCGAGAGGCGGGTGTCGTTGCCGTAGCTGAGGTTGGCCGGCGGCGCGGACTCGATGTCGGACGCGACGGTGAGGCTCGCCGGCGTGGGCGCGGTCTTCCCCTCGAACTCGGCGATGAACTGGCGGCTGGTCTGGGCCAGGATGAAGGCGCCGGCCGTCCACTCCAGACGCGCGTCCGGCCGGGACAGGAGGTCGAACTCCTCGGTGTAGTTCTTCAGGGAGGTGTTCCAGGCGGCCACGTCGTCATACTGGCCGAGACGAGTGAAGGCGCTGCGGGAGCTGTCCTCCTGCTGCACATGGTCCAGGCTCTGGTAGGCGGTGACCGACTTCACGGTGACGCCCGCCAGCTCCCACTGCAGGTTCAGATGGTAGAGCTGCGTCAGGAGGTCGAAGTGGGCTGGATAGTCCTGGTCGACGACCCGCGGGTCCTCCAGTCCTGGCGTGCTTAGCTCCAGGATGTTCTTCTGCGCCGCCCCGTTCTGGTCGGAGTGGTAGACCATGCCGGTCAGGGTGGCGGAGAAGCGGTCGTTCGGCTTCCAGAGCACCGCGGCCTTGCCGCTGACGTCGTGGGCGTCGTCCAGCCGGTTCTGAGGAATGGCCAGGTTCTGCGTGAAGCCGTCATGGTCGAAGGCCTGAGCCGAGAGGCGCAGGGCCAAGGTGTCGCCTATGGGGATGTTCACCTCCGCCCGCTCGCGGAACAGGGCGTAGTCGCCGGCGGTGGCGCCGCCCTGGGCGTCGAAGCTGCGGAGCTTCGGCTGCTGGGTCAGGATGCTGATGGCGCCGCCGATGGAGCTCTGGCCGTAGAGCGCACCCTGTGGACCCCGCAGCACCTCGATCCGGTCCACGTCGAACAGGGTCTGATCGAGCGAGATGGTGTTGGCGATGTAGACGCCGTCCACGAACAGCGACACGCCCGGCGAGGTGGTCAGCGCGTTCTCCGGCGTCTCCGAGCCGACGCCTCGGATGGAGACCAGGTTTTCGAAGCCCGCCGCGTGGGTGATCTCCAGGCTTGGCACGATGGCGTTCAGGCCCGCCAGGTCGTGGATGAACGACCGGTCGAGGTCGGATGCAGGGATCAGGCTGATCGCCAGCGCGGTCTTCTCTAGCGCGGTGCTCCGCCGCTCGGCCGTGACCACGACCTCGCCGGCCTGGGACGGGGCGGCGGCGCGCGCGTCATTATAGGCGGACTGCGCGCGCGCTTCGGCGGCTGTCCCAGCCGAAATGGCCGCCGAGAGCCCGGCAAGCGCCCACCGCCTCACACGGCTCGAGCGCGAAGAGGGATTCGAGCTAGGCGTCCTCATAGCTCGTGGGTAAGCTGCGCGGCATGAGCGGCCAAGCTTTCCTGAGATCCGTGCCGACTAACATTTCAGACGGCGCCGTCCCGACGTCCCTGCTTGCCGCCTCGAACAGAAAGGGCCCGGCGACCAGCGCCACCGAGACGGGCGACTGGCCCGAAGGCCTGCTCAGGGCGCGCGTGTACGAACAGCTCCTGCTCGACATCATCCTGGGAGAGCTGAGACCTCTCGGCGTCCTCGACGAAAAGGCGCTCGCCTCGCGCTACGCCTGCGGCCTCGCGGGCGTGCGCGACGCGCTCAACCGGCTGGCCCTGGAAGGCCTGGTGCTCCGCCGGCCCCGCGTGGGAACCGTGGTCGCCCCGCTCGACATCCGGGAGATCGAGCACGCCTTCGAAGTCAGGCGCATGCTGGAAGCCAAGACCGCCTCGCTTGCCGCACGCAACGGTTCAGACGAGCAGCTGACGCAACTCCGCGCGTCCTTCGACGGAGCCGAGGCGGCCATCGACAGCGGCGACTTCCGGATCCTTCTAGCCATGGACCGTACCTTTCACAGGCGGGTGGCCACCGCCACGCAGAACCCGCTCCTGGCCCGCTACGTCCTCTCGCTGCAGAACATAGCCACCCGCTTCTGGATCTACGCCATGGAGAAGCAGACGGCGCGAGAGCAGATGGACGATGTCGATCGTCACCGACATCTGGCGACGGCGATATATGACCGCGATCCGGACCAGGCGGAAGCCGCGGCGGCGAAGCTCGTCGGAGACCCGCCCAGCGCCTATCCCAGATGAGTTCGCGCTCGGCCGGCCCTGCTCCAGGCGCCCCAGTGCGAATGCGGGGCATGCAGTCTCGAAGCTCCGGGCCTAGACCTCCTGGCGCAAGCGGCTTGGCCACGGCGACCGGCAGCCCCGTGGCCCGAGCAGGGCCAGGGATGATCGATCATGAGGCCCCGGTTTGACCGCCACGGTTCTGGACGCTTCCACCCTGAGCGTACGCACAGCCGCGCCGGTCATGATCCGGGTCCTGAACGGAGAGCGGGTCGATCCGCCTCCGGTCTGGATCATGCGCCAAGCCGGCCGCTACCTGCCGGAATATCGCCAGCTGCGCACGAAGGCGAAGGACTTCCTGAGCTTCTGCTACACGCCTGACCTCGCGGTCGAGGCGGTGTTGCAACCCCTGCGCCGGTTCGATCTCGACGCCGCCATCCTGTTCTCCGACATCCTGGTCGTCCCCGACGCGCTCGGCCGCAAAGTGTGGTTCGTGGAGGGGACCGGCCCGCGGTTGGAGCCGTTGGCCGGTCTTGAGCACTGGCGTTTCGGCGACGTCGACCGGGTGGTCCCGTTCCTCGCCCCGGTCTACGAGACCGTGCGGCGGCTTCGCGCCGAGGCGCCATCGGACAAGGCGCTGATCGGGTTCGCGGGCGCGCCATGGACGGTGGCGACCTACATGATCCAGGGCAAGGGAGGCGACAAGGATCTCGCGCGCCGCACCGCCTACGAACGCCCCGCCGACGTGGACGCCCTGCTGGCGGTGCTGGTGGAGGCCACTGCGCGCCACCTCCAGGCCCAGGTCGAGGCCGGCGCCGACTGCCTGCAGCTCTTCGAGAGCTGGGCGGAGGGCCTGTCCGAGCCCCTGTTCGAGCGCATGATCCTTTCGCCGACCAAGGCGCTGATGGCGCGGCTGCGGGCGCTGGGCGTCGGCGTGCCGGTGGTCGGCTTCCCCCGCGGCTCAGGGGCCCTGATCGGTCGCTACGCCCGCGAGACCGGCGTCACCGCGCTCGGCGTGGACACCCAGACACCCGCCGCCTTCGCGAGGGCCGAGGCGCCGGTCGGCATGGCGCTGCAGGGTGCGCTCGACCCGATGCTGTTGGTCTGCGGCGGCGCGGCGCTGGAGGCTGGCGCGCGCCAGGTGATCGAAGCGTTCCGCGGCTCGCCGCACATCTTCAACCTCGGTCACGGCATCACCCCCGAGGCCAAGCCCGAGCACCTCGCCACCCTCGTCGACCTGATCAAGCGCGGGTGAGCGGCGTGGCCTCGACCGTCCATATCGGGGCCCGTGGCTCCCCCTTGTCGCTGGTCCAGACCGGCCTGGTGCGCGACGCGCTGGCCGCCGCCAATCCGGGCCGGACCTTCGAGATCACGCCCATCGTCACCACCGGCGACCGTATCCAGGACCGCGCCCTGACCGAGGCCGGCGGCAAGGGCCTGTTCACCAAGGAGCTCGACGAGGCGATGCTGGCGGGCCGGATCGCACTGGCCGTCCATTCCATGAAGGACCTGCCCACGCAGCTGCCGGATGGGATCGTGCTGGCCGCGACCCCCCGGCGCGAGGACCCCCGCGACGCCCTCATCTGCCTCGGCGAGGCCGGCTCGCTCGCCGCGCTGCCGGACGGCGCGCACATCGGCACGGCCAGCCTGCGACGCCAGGCTCAGCTCCTCTCGCGCCGTCCCGGCTTCCGCATCTCCATGCTGCGCGGCAATGTCGAGACGCGGCTGCGCAAGGTGGCCGACGGTGTGTTCGACGCCACCCTTCTGGCCTATGCCGGCCTGCGGCGCCTCGGCCTGGAGCGGCACGCCCGCTGCCTGATCGACCCCTGGGAGACACCCTCGGCCTGCGGACAGGGCGCGCTCGCGATCACCGCGCGCGCAGACGACGCCCTGGCCCTGGTCCTGGTCGCCCCGATCGAGGACCTGCCCACCCGGCTGGAGGTCACCGCCGAGCGCGCCTTCCTCTCGGCCTTGGACGGCTCCTGCCGCACGCCGATCGGGGCGCTGGGCCGCTGGTCGGACGGCGCAATGCGGTTCGTGGGCGAGGCGCTCACGCCCGACGGCGCGCAGGTCTGGCGGCGCGAAGGCGAGGCGGCCTGTGCTTCGCAGGAAGCAGCGGCGGCGCTCGGAATGGCGCTCGGCCGCCATGTCCGGCGGGAGGCTGGGGACGCGCTCTACGGCAGCTGACCACCTCCTGCTGATCAGGCGGCGCCCAGCCGCACCTGCGCCCGCCTGATCCAGTCGGCGGCCGCGCTCAGCTGGTGGATTTGGCGCGCGTATGAACGGAGGAGCTCGGCAGGGCGCGGAGAGCGCGGCCCAAGGGTACGGGAGGGCGGCCGATCAGGATACGCGCTTGGTCAAGCCGGTTCGGCTGACCCGCGTAGAAGCGCTCGATCAGGGGCTGGGACAGCTGGTAGAACCGCTGCAGCACCTTGTAGCGCTGCGGCGGGTCGGCGGCCAGGAAGAGCATCCGGTTCAGCACGCGCAGGAACCTGCTTTCACGCCAGCGACGCCGCGCCCGCGCCTGCACCAGCGACAGCACGGCGGCGCTGGTCAGCTGGGGCGCGCCGGCGATCAGATCGGCCAGGATCGCGGCGTCCGGCAGGGAGTAGCCGGTCACGGGATGGAACAGCGCCGCGCGCATCCCCACCATGGGTACGCCGGCGACGCCCTCGGACTGCAAGGCGTGCATGTCGCCGTCGAGCACGATGGGGAGCACGCCCTGTTCGCGCCGCACGACCTCGGCCACCCGCCAGCCTTTCGCGGCGACGTAGGCGAGCACCCGCCCCTCCAGGGCTGCGGGGTCCAGACGCGGGCCGGAGCTGTAGTAGGTGTCCTCCACCAGCATGGTCGTGGCGTCGAAGGGCAGCAGATAGACGAAGCGGAACCCATCGTGCTGCTCGACGTCGGCGTCGATGATCACCGGCCGCTCCAGCCCATGCGGCTGCTCAAGCCGCAGCTCCAGGCCCAGGAACTTCTGCCAAGCCAGCGTCAGGGCGGCGGAGCGCCGGGCGCCTCGTCCGTCGATCACCAGCGGCCCGCGCCAGCTCTCCCCATCCTCCAGCTCCACGCCACCGGGCGACACCGACATGATCTTGCGGCCGAGCTTGAAGTCCTCGCCGAGGGCCGCCTCAAGCACGCCGTGCAGCGCCGCGCCGGTCAGGGAGGCGTAGGCGGTCGTAAGGCGGCGGCGCTGGCCGGGGAAGCGCACCTCGTAGCCGTCCCAGCGGTGAGCGGCCATCGGCTCCAGCCAGGCGCGTACGGGCGCCGGCACGTCGGTGGAGAAGAAAGACCAGGTGTGGCTGTCCTCCACCTCGGGCTCACGCTGGTCGAAAGCCACCACCCGCAGCTCCGGCCGGGTCGCCTTCAGCCGCAGCGCGATAAGCCCGTTGGCGAGCCCGGCGCCTGCCAGAAGCACGTCGGCTGTCTGCGGCGATGACGTCACGATCGCCTCCCGTCGGGGTACATTCTGGACATGGCGCGGGGCAGCATCTGACTGTTTTCCACCCGCGCTGAGGGAGCGGTGCATTGCCCTGCGAGACTACAGCTCTAGCAGACGCGGCGTCACCCGGCTTGCGACGCTCTGGCAAGCCGACCCTGCCCAGATCGGACCCGCGATGCGGCATGGCGAGCCGTCAGCCGCGCGGCGGTGCGCCGTAGAGTGCGTCCGGTTCTCGAAAGAATGGTGCCACCGCAGGGATTCGAACCCTGGACCTCAGCCTTACCAAGGATGCGCTCTACCACTGAGCTACGGCGGCGAAGGGCGTCGCTATAGACAAAGGCCGCCGCCAGGGGAAGCTGAAAAGCCGAGGCGCAGGTCGCGGGCGAGGGGGTGCTTGAGCCGGGGCCGGAAACGCATTCGACCTTGCGCCGGCCAGCGGCGAGGCGGGCTGCGTGCAGGTCGGCTGTTATGCGGATGTCATCGCCGTCAGCGATGAACCCCTGGCGCATGTGGCGGCGCTGCAGCACGTCGATGTCGTGCTGAAGAGCGGCGTCGTCTACAAGGGCGGCGCCGGGCTCGTCCCGGCCGGCTGAGCCGAATTGAGAGGTCCCATGTCCAGCTTCCGGGCCGCGGTGATTGCCGCCACCCTCGTCGCGGCGACGGGTGTGGCCATGTCCGCCTGCGCGCAGGACGCACCGCTCTCCACCGCCGCCCCGGACCCCGTCGGCCTGTCGCCGCCGGTGGTGTCCGGCGCGCCTGGGTCCGCGTACGTGAACGGCGAGCGGCTGGCGCTCGCCCAGCAGGTGTTCGACATCACCGGGGCGCCGGCGCTCCGCGCCCAGGCCCGCAGCCTGACCGCGGGGCTGAGCGTCCAGCTCGCCACCGCCATGTCGGCCCGCGACCCCGCCCACGCCCAGGCCATGGTGGCCGCCGTCGG
This sequence comes from Caulobacter sp. S45, assembly GCF_903642205.1. Lineage (GTDB taxonomy): Bacteria > Pseudomonadota > Alphaproteobacteria > Caulobacterales > Caulobacteraceae > CAHJWH01. The sequence continues at coordinate 9,779 of NZ_CAHJWH010000028.1, forward strand.
CGACGGACTGACCGGCATCACGCCCCAGTTGCAGGCCGAGGCGGTGTCGCGCATCACCCGCGACTTCACCACCGATCAGCTGAAGACTATGCTCACCTTCTACGCCTCGCCCACTGGGCGGCTGGCGGCCCGGCGCATGCCGCTGATCCTGCAGCAGACGGTGGGCAGCGTGCTGACCTACCTGCCCCAGATGATGAGCGGCGTCGAGGACAGCTACTGCACCCGGGTGAAATGCACGCGGGCCGAGAAGAAGGCCTTCGAGGACGTCGCCGCCAGGATGGCGGCCGCGCATCCGTCGGCGGGCGCGGACTAGCCAGGCGACGCCCGGGCCATCCACGCCGGACCTTCCGCTGGGGCAGCCTATGCTGCGCGGTTGAACGCCCGGGCGTATTGGACGCCGGTCCACAGCGTCATCGCCGCCGCCAGCCAGAGCAGCAGGGTGGCCGCCAGCGCCAGCGGCCCCGATTCCAGCCCCGTCGCCAGCAGGGCCAGCGACAGCGCCACCAGCTGCACCGTGGTCTTCCACTTGGCGAGCCAGGTGACCGGAAGCTTGACCCCCCGCCCAGCTCCGGCCTCGCGAAGGCCCGAGACAAACACTTCCCGGAACAGGATCAGGAAGCCCGGGATCGCCACCTCCGCGCCGGCGCCCGCCAGCACCAGCCCCAGCACCGCGGCCAGGACCGCGATCTTGTCGGCGATCGGGTCGAGCGCGGTCCCCCAGGCGGAGGCCGCCTGCCAGCGCCGGGCCAGCCAGCCGTCGAAGAAGTCGGTGACGGCGCCCAGCGCGAAGAGCGCGAAGGCCCAGTCCGCCAGCCCCCGCGCGCCGCCGCCGGCCAGGGCCGCCATCAGCGCGAACACCGCCATCCCGCAGGCGATGCGGGACAGGGTCAGCAGGTTGGGGATTTGGCGTCGGTCGAACATGGCCGAGCCTGAACGCACCGCCTCCCTCTACGCTGCGTCAGGCGGTCGCCGGGCTCAGCACCTGGAGCAGGCTGTCGCTCTGCAGGCTGGAGAAGATCTGCGCCGAGGCCTGCAGCGTGGTCTGGGCCAGGCTGAGCTGGGTCGCGACCTGCGCCTCGTCAGGCATGGTGATGTTGCTGACCACACCGGCGATGGCGGTCTGCTGGTCGGTGAGCTGGGTGGTCTTTTCGGTCACCTCCTGGGCCACCACGCCGTTGTCGGCCACGGTGGTGTTGGAGGCGCTGATGGCGGTGTCGAACTGCGACAGCACCCCGGTCAGGAAGCTGGACTGGGCGGTGGTCAGCGTGCCGCTGAGCGGCCCATTGGGTCCGGCGTCGTAGGCCTGGACGGCGGCCAGCGCGCTCATCAGCGGGCCGCCGGCGTCGCTGGCCAGCACGCCGGTCTTCACGACCGTGCTGTCGTCGAGCCGGCTGACCTGGGCGGTCTGGCCGTTCTTGAAGATGGAGGAAAGCGGGCCGGCGGCGGTCAGGTCCGAGAGCTGGCCGGCGGCCACGGGCGCAGTATCCGCCTGGCCGCCGGAGAACAGGTACTGGCCGTCGTACTGGGTGTTGAGCGCGCCCGCGGCGGTGGAGAGCTGGGCCTGCAGCGCGCTCATCAGGTCGTCGCCGCTGTCGTTGGCCAGCGCCTCGGCCACCGCGTTCCGGGACGACTGGGCGGCGGTGGCCACCTGGGACAGGGCCTGGTCCTGCACGTCCAGCTTGCCAGACAGCGCCCGGGCGTTGGCGACGTAGCTGGTCAGGCGCGCGGACACGCTGTTCACCGCCGTCAGCGTGCCCGCCGTCGCGCCATAGCCCGCCAGGTCGGTGGAGACTTCTCCGCTGCTGATCTCGGCGGCGTAGTTGGCCTGCCGGGTCTGGCTCGCGCCGATGTTGGCGGCGAGCGAGCCGTAGAGGCTGGCGGTGGAGATGGGGCTCATCATGGGCTGTGCGCTCAGTTCGAGGTGATGCTCATCAGGGTGGTGAACATCGAGGAGGTGGCTTGGATCAGGCGCGCCGAGGCGTTGTAGGCCTGCTGGTAGGTGGTCAGCGAGATCATCTCCTGGTCCACGTTCACCCCCTCGGCCGAGCTCAGCCGGGTCTGGGTCTCGGTGGCGACGGCGGAGGCGCTGGTGGCGGCGCTGTCGGCGGCCGCCGCCTTGGTCGCGATGTCGCCGCTGAGGTTGGACGCGTAGCCGGACAGGGTGGTGCTGCCCGCCGCAGCCTGTCCCGCCGCGGCGAAGGCGATGGAGGTCTGGCCGGCGGTGGCGAAGGCGTCCGCGCCCGAGGTGTCGCCCGCCGCCAGCACCGAGGTCCCGGACGCCGCGCCGAGCGTCACCGCGGAGGTCTGCAGCAGGCCCGGATTGGCGGCGATGTCGCTGCGCACGGCATAGCCGCCGGCCGCGGCGGTGCGGGCTGCGGAGCCGATGCCGAACAGCTGGCTGATCGATGTCCCCGTGGCGGTGTTGGCGGTGGCGTCGGACTGCACCGACAGGCTGACGCCGGACCCGCCGGTGGCGGTGAAGCTGAGCTGGCCCTGGGCGTCGAGCTGGAAGGCGCCATACAGGCCGACCCCGCTGGTGGGGCTGTTCAGCGCGTTCACCAGATCAGCCATGGCGCCGCCCGCGGGCGTCTGCACGGTCACATCCTTCAGCGTGGAGCCGTCCGCGCCGGTTAGGCGGAAGCTGATCGACTGACCGGCGGGATAGCCGCTGGCGCTGGCGGCGGTGAGGCCCGTGGCATAGTCAGCGGGGGTGGCCGAGGACACCAGGTCGTTCAGGCCGAAGAAGTCCGAGAAGGTCTGCCCGGCCTTGCTGCTGGGCGCGGTGGCGTCGTCGGCGACCACCACGCCGTTGCTGGCCGACGCCGCGCTGATCGACAGGGCGCCGTTGGAGAAGCTGGCCGTGGCCGCGCCCCCGAGCTGGCTGTTCAGGGTGGACAGGAAGCTCGCCGGCGTGAAGCCGACCGGCGTCCCGCCGTTGGCGATCATGGTGCCGGCGGAGAAGTCGATGGCGACGCTGGACTGCAGCACGCCCGCGCCGTTCACCACCCCTACCGTCGTTTGGCCTGTGAAGTTGGAGACGTCGCTCGTCAGGTCCATGCCGGTGTTGCGCCCCGCGAGGGTGGGGGGCGCCGGCACGCTGGAATAGCTGTTGGAGACCTGGTTCAGGGTGACCGCAGTCTGGCTGGTCAGGGTGGCGAGCTGGCTGGAGATGGACGGCAGCTCGGTGTTGCGCAGGCTGACCAGGCCGGCGAGTTCCCCGCTGCTCAGGCGCGCGCCCAGCGCCTGCGGCGCGCCGCCGACAGGGGTGACGATGATCTGGCCGGTGGCGCCCGAGCCGTCATAGCTCAGAGTGGCTGCGCCCTGGTCGCTGGCCAGCACCGTGCCGTCGGAGGCCTTGACCGTCACCCCGCCGGTGGCGGTGGTCGAGACGTTCACGTTCATCAGCCCCGAGAGCTGGCCGATCAGCGCGCTCTGCTGGTTCTGGGCGCCGGTAGCGTCGCCGCCGGAGACGGTGGCCTGGGAGATGGTGCCGTTCAGCTTGGCGATCTGGGACAGCAGGGCGTTCGCCGTGGTCACGTCGCTGGTGATGCCGGCGTCGGCCTGGGCGCCGAGCTGGCCGAGGCCGGCGCTGATGGCCTGGGAGGAGCTGAGGAACTGAGTGATCTGGCTCACCGCCGCAGCCCCGGCGGTGGAGGAGGGGCTGGAGGACAGGGTGGAGAAGGCGGAGAAGACGCTGTCCAGCTGGCCGAAGAAGGAGGAGGTGCTGGTGGGGTCGCCGAACAGGCTCTGGGCCTGGTCAAGCATGGAGGAGGTGATCCCGGCGCCGGAGCTGTCGGCGGTGGCCTTCAGGTTGGCCGCCTCCAGGAACTGGTTGGTGGTGCGGGCGATGTCCTGGACGCTGACCCCGATTCCCTGGCCGCCGACGCTGAGCGAGCCCTGGTTCACCACCTCGCGCACATAGCCCGCGGTGTTCACGTTGGAGATGTTGTTGGAGACGGTGTTCAGCCCCGTCTGCGCCACCTCCAGCCCGGAGGTGGCGATGTTCAGGATGCTGGAGAGGGAGACGCTCATGCGGCGGCGTCCTCGGAGGTGAGGGCGGCAGGATTTGCCGCCGGGCGATGTGCGGCAGGGCGGAAACGGACTTGCGGGCGCGCAGCCCGGCTGGGGGCTGCGACGGGTCCGGAGGGGAGGTCCTTGATCTGAAACGGTTTGCGCACGTTTGCGGCCTCATCCGCCTGCGCCGGGAAGGCTCAGGCGCAAGCGGGGTCTCGCAAGATGCGTGCTGTTTCTCCTCCCCTGCGGAGCGGGGGAGGTGGCGCGGCGCGGACGCGCCGTGACGGAGGGGGCGTCTCCCTCGGCCCATCTGGAACTGGATGCGGCGACGCCCCCTCCACCATGCTGCGCATGGTCCCGCTCCCCCGCTTCGCAGGGGAGGAGAGGGAAGCCGTCACCCCTGCCGCTGCGCCACGCCGGATATCCAGCGGTACAGCCCCGCGGTGATCGCCGCGAAGGTGGCCAGGCCCACCCACACCGCGACCTTGGCGAAGCCGTCGCCCACCACCGCCAGCGGTTCGCCCCTGCCCGTCGCCACGATCAGGCCGGCGAGCGCCACGCCCCACAGGCTCTCGCCCACGATCAGCCCCGAGGCCAGGAGCACGCCGAGCCGCTTGGCCCCCTCCCGGTTGGGCAGCCGCTCCGCCCAACGGTCGTAGAGCCAGCCGCACACCGCGCCGACCACCACGAACGCCGTGGTCGACGACGGCAGGTAGATGCCGAGCCCTACGGCTAATGGCGGCACCGAGCCCCGCTTGGACGCGCGCAGCGCCTCGTCCGCCACGATCAGCACGATCCCCACCAGAACCCCGACGCCGATCAGGCTCCAGTCCAGCTGGCCGGTGATCACGCCCTTGGCCAATGCGGAGATCAGCGTCGCCTGGGGGGCCGGCAGGGCGTTGGCGAGCGTCGCGTGGCCGAAGTGGCTCGCGCCGGCGAAGCCGTAGGCCCGGTTCAGCAGGTCGATCACCGGCGGGATCACCAGGGAGCCCATGAACACGCCGACTACGAGGGCCACCTGCTGGCGCCAGGGGGTGGCGTCGACGAGCTGGCCGGTCTTCAGGTCCTGCAGGTTGTCGTTGGCGATGGTGGCGACGCTCAAGAGGATCGCGGTGACGAAGAGTGCGAACGCGACCAGCGCCGCCTGCCCGCCCGGCCCCGCCGCATGGCCGGCCAGCACCAGCAGCAGCACGCCGGCCCCCAGCACCGCCAGGATGGCCAGGCCCGAGACCGGGCTGTTGGAAGAGCCGATCAGCCCGGCCATGAAGCCGCACACCGCCGCTACCAGGAAGCCGGCCACCACGATGTAGAGCACCGCCCCCGCCACCAGCGGCACGGTCAGCGCCGCCAGCGGACCGCCGTGCAGGAAGACGGTAAGCAGCGCCGCGAGCGGCGCCAGCGTCAGCAGGCAGATCAGGCCGACCAGCGGCAGAGGGATGTCGCGCTCGGTCCGGGGCAGGTCCGCGCCCTGGCCGCCGAAGGTCTTGGCCGAGGCGGCGAGCGAAGAGCGGATACCCCCGATCACCGGCCTGCCGAGCTTGCCCAGCGTCCACAGGGACGACGCCCCGATGGCCCCGGCGCCGATGAAGCGCACCTGATGAGACCAGGTCGAGGTCGCCAGGTCCGCGGCCGCGCCCGCGTGCGGGTGCAGGTTCGTCAACAGAGGCACCGCCACGCCCCAGGAGAAGACCAGCCCCACCAGCATGGCCATCCCCACCTGCAGCCCCACCAGGTGGCCCGCGCCCAGCAGGGCGAAGGAGAGCGACAGGTTCAGCCCCGTGGCGCCCTGTCCGATGCGGAAGTAAGCTCCCGCCTCGCTGGCGAAGAGCTTCATGGCGGCGATGACCGCGAAGCCGCCGGACGCGATGGCGCCCCAGAGCACCGCCATCAGCCCCGCCCTTCCTTCGGCCGCGGCCTTCGCCTCGTGGGCGCGGGAGCCGACGCCGACCTTCAGCACCTCGGCGGCGGCGACGCCTTCCGGGTAGGGCAGGTCGCTTTCGGTGACGAGCGCACGACGGAGCGGGATGGTGTACATCACCCCCAGCACGCCGCCCACGGCGCAGACCGCAAACGTCTGCCAGAAGGGGATGTGGCCGCTCCACCAGCCGACCATCACCAGGCCCGGCAGCACGAAGATGATGGAGGACAGGGTGCCCGCGGCCGAGGCCACGGTCTGCACGATGTTGTTCTCGAAGATGGAGGTAGAGCGGAACATCCGCAGCACCGCCATGGAGATCACCGCCGCAGGGATCGAGGAGGCGAAGGTCAGCCCGACCTTCAGCCCCAGATAGACGTTGGCCGCGGTGAACACGAGCGTGATCAGCCCGCCCAGGATCAGGCCCCGGATCGTCAGCTCCACCCGCGCGTCGACGGCGGGGACGGGAGCGGCGGCGGCGAGCGTCATACGGGGTCCCAGGGCTGAAAGGCCGAGCTTAGCGCGAGGGAGCGGCGCTGCGTAAGCCCCGCTCTCTTCGCCTGCCGCATGAGCGAGATTCGCCAGCCTACAAGACCCTTCTCCCATAGAGGGGAAGAGATCCGTCACGCCGTGGCGATCACCGGGTCGATCGGGGTCCGGAACACCCAGTAGCGGCAGACCAGGAACACGCTCACCGTATAGCTGCCCATGGCGCAGAGCTGGGCCAGCAGGTGCTCCAGCGTGCCCGCCCCCAGCAGCCGGCCCGCCTCCGCCAGCACGAGCTGGTTCAGGCAGAAGCCGGCCAGCACGGTCAGGAGGTATTTGGGCGCGGTGGCGCGGGAGCCTGCGGCGCTGCGGAACACGAACCGGCGGCTGAGCAGGAAGCCCGACGCGATGCCCACGGCATAGCCGGCCGCGTTGGCGACCTGCGGATTGGCCCGGAGCCCGCGGTCCAGGGCCATGATGATGCTCAGGCTGATCAGCGTGTTGAGCAGGCCGACCGAGGCGAAGCGCGACAGCAGCATCGCCGCCTCGCGACCCTTGGACGGAATGCCGAAGCGCCCCGAGCGCCGGACGGCGCGGAGCTCGGCCTCGAACGGCGTCTCCGCCCCGGCGCGCCGCCTAGCCACGGGCCACCGTGTAGTACTGGGCGCCTACAGGCAGGGCGGTCATGAAGCGCTCCAGCGGACGCAGCGCCCGCAGCGGCCCCGGAAAGAAGCCGGTATAGGCCACCTCCACCTCGCGGAACCCGGCCTCAGCCTGGCTCTTCTTCAGGGCTGCGGCGGGAAGCAGCACCGCGTTCTCGTCGAAGGGGCAGGTGGCCACGATGTAGCGGGTGGCCGGGTTGACCGGGTTGTGCTCGAACACCACCATCATGCCGCCGGGGCTGAGCAGCCGGTGCAGCTCCGCAAAGATCGCGCCGTGCTCGGCCTGGTCGATGTGGTGGAAGACGCAGGCGGAGAAGATCAGGTCGAAGCTCCCCCCCTCCAGCGGGATCGCGGAGCCGTCATAGGCCAGCAGGTGCGCCACGCCCGGGAAGCGGTGCGCCGCCACCTGCAGGCTGCGCTGCGAGACGTCCACGCCGGTGATCGCGGCGCCGGGGAACAGCTTGGCCAGGTAGGGCAGCGAATTGCCGATGCCCGTGCCAAAATCGAGCACGGCGGAGGGCTCGGGCCGAGCCTGGGCGTCCCACCGGCGGCGCATTTCCTCGATCTTGTAGCGGGCGAAATAATCCGGTGTCTCGCCGCTCAGGCGGATGTTGCCCGCGTGCGTGGCCGTGTATTCGTCGGCGAAGCGGTCGAATTCGGCGATATCCACGACGGCCTTCAGGGCTCGCACGAGGGGGCGGCGGCGCGGCGAACGACCTCGTCCACCATGAACAGGGGCCGGCCCTTCACCTGGGTGTAGATGCGGCCGAGATAGGCGCCGATGATCGCCAGGCAGCCCAGCTGGCCCACCCCGAAGAAGACCTGGATCAGCGCGAGGCTGGCCCAGCCCTTCTGCGAGTGGCCCATCAGCGCGCCGTAGAGAGCATAGACGATGATCGGCACGGCAAGGGCGATCCCGGCGAAGGCCAGCACCACGGCGATCTTCAGCGGGGCGGTGGAAAAGCCCGTCAGCCCGTTCACCGCCAGCCGCACCATCTTGGAGAGCGTATAGGCGGTCTCGCCCGCGTGGCGGGCGTCGCGGTCGTACAGCACCTCGGTCTGGCGGCCACCGAGCCAGGCCACCATGCCGCGCAGGAACCGGTCCTGCTCGGGCATGGCGTTCAGCCGGTCCACGATGCGGCGGCTCATCAGGCGGAAGTCGCCCACGTCCTGGGGAATCTCCACCTCCGACACCGAGTGCAGCAGGCGGTAGAAGGCCTTGGCGGTGGCCAGCTTGAACGCGCTCTCCCCGCCTCGCGAGTGGCGGCGGCCATAGACCACGTCATAGCCCTCGTCCATGCGCCCCATCATGGCGGCCACGACTTCGGGCGGATCCTGCAGGTCGGCGTCGATGATCAGAACCCGCGCGCCCTGGGTCAGGCCCAAACCGGCGGTGACGGCCAGCTGGTGGCCGTGGTTGCGCGACAGGTTGACACCCACCAGCTCCGGCCGGGTGAGGCTCAGCGCCTGGATGCAGGGCCAGGTCTTGTCCTTGGACCCGTCGTTGACCAGCACCAGCTCGAAGGCGTCGCCGGCCACCCGCCGCGCGGCGGCGCACATCCGCTCCACGAAGGCGGGCAGCGAGCCCTCTTCGTTGTAGCAGGGCGCCACCACCGACAGCACCAGGACGCCGGGCGGCGTGGCGGCGGATCGCATCTGGAGCTCGGGTGCGGCGGGGGGGTCCTGCAGGGTCATGTCCATGCCGTGGATGGGGCCGCCGCCTTCCGCCTCGCGGCGGGAGGCCGGTTGCTGTAGCAGACCAGACATTCCTAACCCCTGGATGAACGGCCGGCGCCCGCCTGTCGCCTTATAGCCCGACTGTGGACCGGAGGCGCGCCTGTTCCCGTTTCGAGGCGGGCGTTTACGCGGCGTTGGCGGGCCGGGTGCTAGCCCGTACCAAGCTTGCAATGGAACCGCCGGATGACGCTGGCCCTCGACACCGCGCCGCCCGAGGCCACCTCGCCGGTCCGCTCTCGCGTGGCGCCCGACGCGGGTCCGCGCCGCCCGTCCCTGGCCTTTTCGGGCTGGGACGTGCTGGCCCTGGCCTTGCTGGCGGCGCTCTGGGCCGCGCTATTCCTGGTTCGCTATAACGCCCTGCCCATGCAGCTCTGGGACGAGAGCCGCAATTCCAACAACGCCCTGGAGATGGCGCTGCACGGGCGCTGGCTGGTCCCCACCTACCTCGGCGCGGTCGACCACTGGAACACCAAGCCGCCGCTGCTGATCTGGACCATGGCCGCGGGCCTGCGGCTGGGCCTGCCGCCGCTCGTCGCGCTGCGGCTCACCTCCTGGCTGGCGGCGGCGGCCACGGTCGGCGCGGTCTGGGGCGTGCTGCGCTTCGCCATGAGGGACCGCCTGGCGGCTCTGGCGGGCGGCATGCTGCTGCTGAGCGCAGTGATCTACATCGGCCCCCACGCCGCACGCACCGGCGACTACGACGCCCTGGAGAGCGCCTTCCTCCTCGGCTACGTGCTGTGCTTCTGGCAGGCGTTCGAGGGCGGTCGCACGCGCTGGCTGTTCGCCGCCGCCGCCCTGATGGCGCTGGGGGTGCTGACCAAGGGGGTGGCGGCGCTCCTGCCCCTGCCGGGGCTGGGCCTGTACGCTCTCAGCCGGCCAAGGGCGTTCGGCGGCTTCCTCAGGGACGCGCGCACCTGGGCGGCGGCGGCGCTGTTCCTGGCGGTGACCGGCGGCTACTACCTGACCCGGGAGGCCTACGACCCCGGCTATCTCTCCGCCGTGGCGGACAACGAGCTGGGCGGGCGCTTCCTGAAGATCACCGAGAACCACCGCGGCAGCTGGCACTTCTACCTGCGCACCCTGCTCCAGTCGGCCGAGCCCTGCGCAGCCCTGGCCGGGCTTGCGCTGCTGCCCCTGTTCGGCCGGGACCTGCGGCGGCGCAGCCTGGTGCTGGCCTGCGGCCTGGCGGCCGCATCGCTTCTGGTGGTGCTGTCGGCCTCACGCAGCAAGATGGAATGGTACGCCACGCCGCTGGTCCCGCTGCTGAGCCTGATCACGGGCCTGGGCCTGACCGACGCCCTGAGAGGGCTGCAGCGGAGGTGGCCAGGCTGGGCCGGCGCCGGGCGGGCCGTCGTCGCCGCCGTGCTGGCGGGCGGGGCGCTGTGCGGGGTCTGGTACGCCCAGGCCTCGCCGAGCCGGGACGCGGGCGAGTTCGGAGGCGCCCACCTGCGCTATGGCGAGTTCCTGGCCCGCATCCGCGCTGAGGGTCCGAGGTTGGGCGTCGGCGCCCGGCTGACAGTGCTGGACGGCGGCTTCTACAACAATGCGGGCTTTGTGGCCTATAATCCCATGCTGAAGTTCTATGCCGACCTATCGGGCCAGCGAGGATTGCCGGTCACCGTCGTGCACGACCCCGACGAGCTGGACGCCGGAGACGCCATAGCAAGCTGCGACCCCACGGCCCTGGCCGCCTTGGGCCGCAGCCACGCGCTCCAGCCCCTGATGTCGGATCGGGGCTGCCTGTTGGCGAGGATCGGCGCAGACCGACCTGAGTGACCGATCGGCCGATCGGGCCACGCGCTCCCAGGCGCGTTTGCGGAGGATGGTGGATGGCTTGGGTTAGGACCGCGACTTGCGAGTCAATAGGATTTTGGTGGATTCAGATTTTGGTGGATTCACAAGGGTTCAGTCGACCGATAACTGTCGATGGAGGAGATGAAGCACACCACGTGCATCCCTCTTCCATCCAGGCTACGATACCGCAGGTCATCGTGACCCTGTTCCAGGTCCATCGACGAGGTAGGCTTTGAGCACGGCCGAGGTAAAGCCGACCCAGGCGGAGCAGGACGGGCGCCTGGCCCACCTGATCCTGGATGGCGACGGCCCGCTTTGGCTTCAGATCCGGCGCGCCATCTCCCGTCCGATCCTCAGCGGCGCGTGGCGGCCGGGCTCGCGGGTGCCGGCGGAACTGGCGCTCACCGAGTGGTTTCAGACCTCGCGCATGACGGTGGCCAAGGCCATGCAGAGCCTGGCCAACGAAGGCGTGGTCGAGCGACGCCGCAAGATCGGCACCGTGGTCTCCGCCCTCGCCGGGGAGCGACCCGTCTTCGAGATCTGGGACACGGCCGAGATCGTCCGGCGCCGCGACGCCGTCTATGGCTACGAATTACTGTCGTGCGCCTTTGTCGGAGACTCGCCAGAGGACCGCGCGCTGCTCGGCGTGGAGCGCAGCGTCCAGATCATCCGCATGACCTGCCTGCACACGGCCGATGGACGCCCGTTCCAGGTCGAGGACCGGCTGATCAATGTGGACGCCGCGCCTCAGATCACCTGCCAGCCGCTGGAGACCATGGGACCTGGTTCCTGGTTGATCGCCCACGTGCCCTGGACGCAGGCCGAGCACGCCATCTCCGCGCATGAGGCGGATGGACGGCTCGCCAAGCTCCTGGACGTAAGGGAGGGCGCGGCGTGCCTGCTGGTGGAACGGCGCACGTGGAACGGCGAGCAGCCGGTGACGCTCGCCAGGCTATGGCAGTCCGGCGCTGAGCATCGGCTGGTCGGCCGCTTCGAGCCAAGCGCTCAGCCGGCCTGAGGCAGGCCGTACTGGGCTGAGAAGTAGCGCCTTATCAGGCGCTCGTCGGCCAGGAAGCGGACATCTCCAGCCTTTTGCGGCACGATCCCGTTGTCCTTCACGATGACGCCATCGCCGAGGACCAGGACCGGGACGGACTGGTTGTCTTCTCCGAGACGGCTCACAAGGTCCTGACGCGGCCGGGCAAAGTCGATGTAACGGACGTCGATCTTCTCACGCAGTCCCGGGAAGAAGCTCAGCATCCCCTCGACGCTCACGGAGTCGCCGCAGTACAGGGGGCCGAGTCCGGCATTGGAAAACCCGGGCTTCAGCAGGAACAAGGTGTCCTTCATGCTCAGCCTCCCGAATAGATGCGGCCTAAGCCGCAGCGACGATGCGAAGCCGGCGGATGCCGACGACGATGCTGGTGATGCAGAGGGCGAAGCCGAGCGCCAGAAGGGGCAGGACGATCAAGGCGCGCAGCACGGGCAGGGCGAGCAACCCCGGAAAATTGAACGAGTGCAGGGCGTAGTAAACCCAGTCGTAGGCCGCCCGGCTGCGGTTCACGACAGCGACGATCTCTCCCGTCGCCGGATTGACGAACACGCGCGCCTGGTACGCGCCGGTGAGCCGGTAGCTCTCTGTCCCCGCCGGCGCCCCTTCGGCCTTGGCGTAGAAGTCGTCCGGCCCCAGAGCCTCAGGGGGCGACACGTGGCTCTCGGGATAGGCTGCCTGAAGCGCCTTCGTCACGAGCACAGCAGAGGTTCTGCTGAGCGGGGTGTCGGCCCCAACCAGGACGCTGGAGCCTGAAGGCCCAAGGCTTGCGACGACAAGCCGGCCGCCGACCACGCTGAACCTGACCAAGGTCGCGTCCCCAAGCCGTCGGAGGCGATCAAGATCGACCTGCCCCAAAGCCTCTGCGAGCGGTGTCCCCTCGTAAGCCGCCAGGCGGCGCTCCGGGGTCGTCGCTCGCGAGAAGAGCCGGCCATGGTCCATCGACAGCCAACCGCTGAATATCCACGTCAGGACCACCACGCCGCCGCTGAGGCCCAGGATGTGGTGCCACTTCAGCCAGCCCTTGAACGGGGAGACGGCTGGGCGTTCGCTGCCCATCTTCTTGGCCGTACGGTACACGCCAAGGCCGATCCCGACGACGGTCATCCCCAGCCCGACCAGGGACACCCACCACACCGTCTGGTCCCAGGCTGAGAAGAACCGGCGCAGCGGGGTGAAGTAGAGCCAGTGGACCACGGCGCCGAGCCAGTTCCAGGCTCGCTCATAGCCGCGGGTCTCCTGCACCACCTCGCCTGTCTGCGCCGAGACGTAGAGCTGGGTGGCGTGCCGGTCGGCCAGGGAGACGCGGTACAGCGGACGGGCGTGGTCGAAAGCCTGGTGCACGATCCACTGGTCATAGCGGATCGGCCCGACCACGCGGCTGGCCGGGGCGCCGCCGAAGCGGCTCGCAATCGCCCCGGCCTGCCCCGGCGTGAGTTCGGCCAAGGCCGCTCCGGTTTCCGCTGACACGGCCCGGTCGCCGGTCGCCGACCCGACGACATAGACCGGTGTTCCAAGCCTTCCCACCAGGCGCAGCGAGGTCCCCCCACGAACGCCCGCGAGGGCGACCTGGGGCCGGACCGTCACCCGGCCGGGCGCCACCGGGTCCGCCCTCGCCCGCGCCTCACCTGGGTCGAGGGAGGGGAAGGGCACGAAGAGCAGCACGGCGCCGCTGGCGAACCAGATCGCGAACAGCAGGCACAGAACGACGCCGAGCCAGCGGTGAAGCCAGACGAAGGTCTTGAGCATGGCCCTGCGGCTAGAAACGCGCGTGGACGTCGAACTCGACGTAGCGCGGTGGGCCGAGCACGATCTGGTGCTCGTAGTTGATGTCGGTCGCCTGAGCATAGGTCGTGTCCGCCAGGTTGTCGGCACGAAGCGTGAGGTCGATATGCGGCGTCAGGCTGTAGGTCGCATAAGCGTTAACGATCGCGTAGGCGAGCAGCGTCTCGTCGTTGGCGTAGTCGCCCTGGCGATCGCCGACGTACTGCACGCCGCCTCCGAGTTCGAGCGGAAGGCCCGCCACATGGGTGTAGCTCGCCCAGACGTTGGCGACCCACTTGGGCGCATCCGGCATTTCGAAGCCATTCGCGATGATGGGGGCGCCTGTGTATTCGTCCGACGTGGTGAACTTCCCGAAGGTCGCGTCGTCGTAGGAGGCGTTCGCATTGACGGTGAAGTCGTCGGTCAGACGCACATCGCCGGAGACCTCCACGCCCTTGGAATACTCGCTGCCTGCGGTCGCGGCCACGTCCTCACCGTTGGTGGTCAGCACGTTGCGCCGCTCGATGTCGTAGACGGCGAGGGTGAGGTCCGCCCGGTTGTCAGGCGCGCTGGCTTTCACGCCGGCCTCGATCTGCTTGGAGCGGCTAAGGCTGTAGTTCTGCCCCGCGTTGACGATGAAGATGTCGGAGCTGACCGGGTCTTGCCCGGTCGTGAAGGAGACATAGGGCGTGATGTACTTGTTGATGTCGTATACAGCCCCGATCCGGTAGGTGAAGGGATCATAGACGCGCTTGAAGCTGGAGCTGGCGTTGAAGGCGCCGATCGCCGTGAAGTTCTGGCGGTCCAGGCTGAGATGATCATAGCGGGCGCCGGTCACGATCTTCAATCGATCGGTCAGATTGAAGATGTCCTCGAAAAAGACGGCCGGGTCGTTCCAGAATGTGGGGCTGACGCCCGCAGGCGGTTGGCGGTTTCCGCCAGGCGGCAGGCCGGGGAGAAACAGACCCGGATCAGGATGGAAGGGGTCCACTTCGTCGTTGTCGGGGAAGCCCCTCGTGCGCTTGAAGTCCAGGTGGCTGTAGTCATAACCGACGTTCAGCTTGTTCTTGAAGCCGAGGATCGGATAGCTGAGCGTCAAGTCGCCTTGATCTCCCTCGATGTCCTGATTGTGATCGACGAAGAAGCGGTCGCGGTTGATCTGGCTCGTCGCCGGATCGAACAGATAGGTCTCGGCGTTCCGCCAGCGCCGATCGGCCTTGAAGAAGTAGAGGAAGTTATTGAACGTGACGTAGTCGTTGATCTGGTATTTCACCAGAAGCTGCGGGAAGAACTGATGGGATTCGATGGTGTAGTCGGACACGTCGTAGTTCACGGTGCTCGTACGCTTGTCGAGCGTGTAGCCGAACTTGGTGTCCACCACACCTTTTAGAGGATCGGTGGCGAAGCTGGTTGGGAAGAGCGGGTCGCCGTAGTAGGGGAACGGGTGGTCTTGCAGGTAGTCGACGGATAGCTGCACGTCCAGCTTGGCGTTCGGTCTCCACAGCGCGGAGAGCGTGGCGTCGAAGGAATCGCTCTGGGCGCGCTGGATGTAGTTGTCAGATCGCAGGTAGCTGACATCCGCCCTGGCCGCCACGTCGGGCGCCACCGTGCCATCCACGCTCGCACCCACCTGCGCCGTATTGAACGTGCCGTAGGAGAACAGACCCTCGTACTTAGGGTCGCCGAAGGTGACCGCCTTGTTCACGATGTTGATCGCGCCGCCGATGGCGCCTTGCCCGTACAACACCGAGGCAGGGCCTTTCAGGATTTGCACGCTCTCCAGGTTGTATGTGTTGTTCGGCCTGGCGATCAGGTCCGACGGGCCGACATAGATGCCGTTGTGGAGGATCTGGATTTCGTCGCCGGAGAAGCCGCGGATGTGGAAGTTCACCAGGTCACCCGGCGTGCCACCGGAGGTCACGCCCGGCAGGCTGTCGGCCGCTTCCTCTGCGGTGAGATAGCCGCGGGTCGTGATCGTCTGGGAGGTGATGACGTCCAAGGTGGCCGGCGTATCCTTCGCCGACAGGTTGAGGCGGCTGCCCGTCGGCGTGAACTGCTCCAGCGATCGAACGCGGGAGCCTGTCACAACGACTTGGCTGACCGTCGAACTTGACGTCGCGCCGGGCGCGCTCCCTGGCGCGGCGGAGTTGGCAGGGTCTTGGGGGGCCGGAAGCTCTGTCGGCGGCGCAGACTGCGCGTACGCGACTCCCCCAAGCGCGCTCGTCGTGAGAAGCATCAAGGCCAGCGCCGGCCCAGTTCGGTGACCCATCAACTCCCCCGTTGCAA
>NZ_CAHJWH010000029.1 GCF_903642205.1 Caulobacter sp. S45
AGCCCTCATCGACTCACGTTCCGCGCTCCTTGGGAATCCCTGCCGGGAGTCAGGGCTTCAGGCGGCTGGTATAACTCTGACTTGGCTTGCCAAATTCGTCATGGTCCGCATCTCGCATGCCGCCCCACTCGGCGCTCCAGGCCTCGGCGATGCTCTTTGGGGCTCCACTAGCGCAGTCCCGCCTGCGAGACCCTCAAGGCCTGCAGCCGCTCCAGCATCCTCTCCTGCAGCGTCCCGATGACCATCGGATCGGTGGATCGAGCCGACGTCATCGCCAGCCGGGTCAGACCTTCGGCGGTTCCAGCCGGATGATAGCCGAACAACCGCCCTACGCCGGGAGCCCGGGCCACCGCGGCCTTGGTCAGTGACTTCAGCCCCGGAGAAGGCGCTTCACCGACTCCCAACCGCTGTTCGAATTCTTGCTCTACGTCGTTAAGGGTGAAGGTGATCTGCTGGCCCATCGGTTCAGGGCGGCGCCCATAGGCGAGCAACAGGCGCATGTCGGGCGCGGGCACCGGAGTCACCTCGAAGGGGCGCCCGAGACCAGCCAGCCAATCAATCCACTTGACCACGCCGAAGTTCTTGGTGACCGCAAACGCGTGCCAAGGCACACCGTACAGATCCGCGAAGATCGCGCCGTGAAGCGACTCTGTCAGCACCATCTTGGCCGAAGCGATCTTGGCGACGACCGCCTTTGGCGAGGCTCGGGGGTCGAGCAGCTCGAACCCCGCCATCTGGCAAGCGCGCTCCCAACCACCAAACCGGAGGCTCTGGAAATGCGGGATCACCAGGACTTTCGTTCGCTCCTGGGCAGCCGCTTTTGGGTAGTCCTTCACAAAGGGCGCCAGCACAGCGCCGTCTGTCAGAGCGCAGGCGGCATCCAAGCCTAGCTTGCGCACGGAGACAGGACCCCGCACGCACCACCATGTCACCTCTCGGTCGCGCCAAGCATCCAAAGGGTCATTGCCGACGCCACTGGAGAAGACATGCAGGCGATGCACACCCTCGGCTGGGCTACCGATGATGGTCCCGATCCCGACGAAGCCCTGGTCGGGCTTCTCGTTGCCTGCGAATAGCTCCGGCGCCAACGCTGGCCAGAGGTCATTATTCAGATCATCGCCGAAGTTTGGAACTGTGGACCTGTAGTAGATCAACCTCATGCGGCGGCGACCATCCGATCAGGACTTGCGGAGGCGGCCCCGGCGATATGATCGCCCAGCCTGAACGCCAGCGCGATGATAGTCAGTCCGGTGTTGACCGCCCCCGCCGACGGTAGAACCGACGCATCAACGACGTACAGGCCCGAGACACCATGCACCTGCAAGTCGGGGTCGACGACGGACGTGGCAGGGTCGTGTCCCATTCGAGCGGTCCCCACGTCATGCCATAGGTAGGGAGGACGTTTGCGGGCGACCGTCGGATAGCCCGCCCTGGAGAAGGCCTTCAGACCGAGTCTTCTCAGCCGGCGGAAGGTGGCTAGGTTGTGAACGGGTTCTTCCCTGCCGATGATCTCGTTCCCTTCAAAGATCAAGCCGGACTGAGCTGTCGGAAGGGCCTCAGTCATATGGAAGGCCGTCAGGCTGCGCGTTCCAAGCGCATATGCGATATGCCTCATGGGTCCGGTCACCTCCTCCCAGAACGGCATCTGTCCCGCCATCTGAATGACCCCAGTTGGATACGGCCAATCCGGAGCACCCTCATACCACTGCTGGATGGCGAAGCTCTTGGTGTGGGCCGCGGCCGTGCGTGTCAGGCCCACGATCGGAAACAGCATTCCTGTCGAGTGGCCGGCCAGATACTTACCCAGGGCTCCGCCATCGCCAAGCCCGGTGGGATGCTGCGAATTGGCCGAGCGGCGCAACAGCTGGGCCGTGCCAGGCAGCCCGGCGCATACGACAACCCTGTCGCCGTACAAAACCTCCTCGACGCCGTCTCGACGCACGCGCACTCCCATGACGCGTCGACCGCCCTCCTCGGTAAGCACCTGCACCGCCTCCGTGTGGGTGCGCAGCTCCACACGTCCGGTTGCAAGGGCCGGCCGCAATGCGGCGATCTCGGCGTCCATCTTGGCGTCTGCGGAGCAGAAGTGCGCGTCGCAGTCGGCGCAGAGCACGCAGCTGCCCCCTGTCTGCCGATCTATCCCTCTCGGGATCGCAGCTGTTGGCACACCCCTGCGCGCCAGCCGCGCCACCATGGTCTCCACCACCTTGGAATGCTCGATGGGCGGGAACGGGTAGGGGCTCGTCCGCGGAGGCTCGAAGGGATCACCGCTCTCCGCCCCGTGCACGCGGTAAAGACTCTCGGCCTCGACGTAGTAGGGCTCCAGATCCGCGTAGCTGAGGGGCCACGCTGGCGAGACGCCGTTCTCGTGCTCGACGGCCTTGAAGTCGCTCTCTCGAAACCTGTAGAGCGCAGCCCCGTAGAACTTGGTCTGGCCGCCGACGTAATGGAGCGGCTTTGCTCTCTCGCCATGAACTTCCAGGATAAAGCGGCCTACCTTCCCGGCCCGCCGAGGCGGACGCAAAAAGCCGCCCTGCTCCAGCAGCAGAACTTTGCGGCCCAGCGAAGCGAGTCGCCAAGCCAGCGATGCGCCTCCAGCACCGCTGCCGACGATGATGACGCAATCGTGGATTTTAGCGCGGTTCAACATATCTGTCGCGTCCTGCGCGATCATTCGCGCGACTTGCTGGAAGGGCCTGTCCGCATGCTCGGAAGCGAACTCGTCGGTAGACCTCAAGCTTATCGAGGTGCAAGCCGAAGCGCTACATCTGCCGCGTCGTCGGGCGTCTAAGGCGGTATTTTGCGACGATTTGGCATCCAGCCGGGATCAAGCCGTTGCGAGCGCATCACAGTTTCGGCCTGGTGGCAGGTGAACAGGTGCGGCTGATTGAAATGGGTTGAGTGCAGCGCTCACGTCATCGTATCGGATCGCATGACGCAGGTCCTTCCGAGTACCCATGGCCACGATGTCGTGCAGATCGGTTCGGAGGCTGTTCCCTCAGTTTCCATCATAATCGCCAACTACAATGCCGCCGAATACCTACCCTTGGCGGTGAAATCGGCCTTGCGGCAGACCTTTTCGGATATTGAGGTCGTCATCGTCGACGACGTTTCAACCGACGACAGTGTGGCTGTCTCAGAGACTTTGATGTCGGACCCGCGTGTGCGGCTCCTTCGCCAGGAGCGGAACGCCGGTCCAGGGGCCGCCCGTAACCGGGGCTTCGCCGCCGCGAGAGGAGACTGGATCGCCGTCCTGGACAGCGATGATCTCATGCACCCTCGCAGGATCGAACTCCTGCTCAGAGAGGCGAAGGTGAGCGGAGCGGACATCGTCGCTGATGATCTTTTAGTCTTCTACCAGGATGGCGAGCATTCGCCGCATAGCTTTCTTAGGCGCAGTCGGCATCGTGGCGGAGGAAAGATTACCCTAGCCGACTATTTTTGGGCGGCACGTTTATACTCTCCAACACCACAGCTTGGATTTCTCAAGCCGATGTTTCGAACGCAAGCTTTGCGGCGGAATGGGCTGAACTATGACGAGGGTCTGCTGATCGGGGAGGACGCAGACTTGATAATGCGTAGTTTAGCAGAAGGCTTGAGCTACCACCTCTCGTCGTTACCGACCTACCTCTACCGCAAGCACAAGGCCTCCATCTCACATCGACTTGAAGTACGTCACGTTGCAGCCCTTCAGATGGCTGTAGATCGGCTGGCTCCTCCAAGCGGCGGGAAGAAGCTGGCCCGCGCCATGCGCGCCTACCGTCGCTCTCTCGTTGAGGCGCGAGCCTATGGCGAAGCCGTAGATGCGCTGAAGGCGCGCGACATCTTCGGAGCCGCAAGGGCCCTTGCCGCGGCTCCGACTGCAAGCCGCCTCATGGGGCTCCCCGTCTCTGCGCGCCTGGAACGCCTTTTCATGCGAGCCAAGCCGGCGTTTGAGGCTGCCGACGGCCAAAAGCCGGCCATGGTCATTGTCAGTCGCCAGCGCTTGGTTGGCGCCACGAACGGCAGTTCCGCCTATCTGCTCGGTCTATGCAAGAGCCTGAGTCGCGCCGGATACACCCTGCACCTGATCCAGCCTTCACCGGCGGTCTTTGGTCGATGGCCGGTACTGCGGATGCGTGCGGAGATGGCTGTGTTCGCCCGTCACCATCTCCGAGGCGCGTCACGACTCGGCAACGTGTTGATCTGCACCAATCCGGCGGTATGGCTGCAAGCGACGCGTGAGGTCGGCGCGCGTGCGTTGCGGCGCGCCGGACTTCCCTCCGCCTTCCTCAGCGCGGTACGTGCGCCTTATGCCATCGCGGCGCCCTGGACAGCGGCCGACCTGATCTTCACGGCGCGCCATTCGCCGCAGGGGGCTGCCGCCGTGCTTGCGGATTACGCCTTTCAAACCGAGGTGCTGCCCTATGTCATAGGTGCGGGAACGAGCGCGGTGGTCATGCACGACCTGTTCTCTGCTCGGCAGCAGCAGTTCGCCGACCGGGCCGCCGCCGACGCCACCACCACCCTTGAGCGAGCCGAGGAGATCGCCCTGCTGCGTATGGCCGATTTCGTGCTTGCGATCCAGAAAGACGAAGCGAACGCTGTGGCAGAAGACGTGAGGCCGTCGGTGACCCTGGTCATTCCGATGGGGGTCAAAGTTCGGGACCGGCCACAGCCGGGTACAGGCCGCCAAGTCCTCTTCGTGGGTAGTAACGCAGCGCCCAACGTCATCGGACTGACTTGGTTCTTGGCCGAAGTGATGCCGCTGGTGCGCAGGGCGATGCCTGAGGCGGAGTTGGTGGTGGCGGGCTCCGTCGCACGGGCCTTCGACAGCGCGCCGCCGTCGGTACGCTTCCTCGGCGTCGTGGACTCCCTGGAACCGATTTACGCCTCAGCCGCCGTCGTCATCTCGCCACTGACCGTTGGTTCAGGGCTGAAGATCAAGCTGGTGGAAGCCATGGCGCAAGGCAAGGCAATCGTCGCGACCTCTGTCACCCTGCAGGGGTTTGACCCGGAGGTCACGCGAGGCGCAGTGATATGCGTCGACGACGCCGAAGCTTACGCCACCGCAGTGCTGGACTTGCTCGCCTCGCCGCAGGCGAGGGAGGGGCTGGGCGCCAACGCTTTAAGGCTGGCGGCCGATCAATTCGGAGAAGCCGCCGCTAGCGCGCCCTTAGTGGAGGCGTTGAGGCGCCTCCACTTGGCGACGGATCAATAGAAATTATGCCCTGAGATCATCAGGTGCGGGTTCAATCCGCCGACACCTTCGACAGTGGTGAAGTAGCCTTGTCCTGTCAGCCCTTCGTGGACGTCAAAGCCGTTGAGATGGAGGAAGCCGTTGTTCGTGGCGGTCCCGCCTTCCGCACTGGCGAAACCGGCCACCGCAGCCTGGACCTGTCCGGGATGGCTGTTGCCGGACGGCTTGGACGTGACATTGGAGGGGTCGTTGCCGGCGCCTCCTGTCGACAGGCTGCTGGCCGGCGCGGACTGGGTAGCCGCGGAAGCGGTCGTGGATGTGGCGGTTGTCGAGGTGGTCGTTGTCGCAGCGGTGCTCGTCGTCAAGGCGGGCGTAGCGCTTGTGGCCACGCTCGCTGGCACGTCGGCTAAGCTGTAGGCGCGGACATAGTTCACCTGCATCGTGGCGGACGTCGGCGTCGAGCTGTTGGGCCCTCCGCCCCAGGCACTCGAGTCACCTACGCCAAGGTTCAGCAGCATGTACATGGGCGTGTTCATGTCCGACGGGGTAGCCTGCTCGGCCACCTTGTTGCCGTCGATGTACCAGACGAGTTCCGTCGGCGTCCAAAGCACTCCGTAGTCGTGGAAGCTCGTCGTCACCCCGCTGACCGGCGCCGCCGATTGAACGTAGGTGTGCGTCCCGGTCGCGTCTGAGTGGGACGTCATATAGACCGTGTTGGGGTTGCCGCCGAGGTCTTCCATGACGTCCAGTTCAGGGGGCCAGCTGCCGTTCTCAGGCATGAGCCAGAAGGCGGGCCAGAAACCCTGGCCAGCCGGGAGTTTCGCTCGGACGTCGAAATAACCGTATTCCTGCGAGAAGCTGGGCTTGGTCGTCAGGATGCCAGAGGCCCAATCGAGGCCATAGTTGTCGGCGGATTGGGCTGCGGTGAGTTGGGTGGCGGTGATGTCGAGGATGCCGTTCTGAACCGAAAAGGGGTTGATGGCCGCCATCTTGCCATCCGTGCCGTGCCACGTGCTGTCGACGTAGACGTTTTCCTGTTCATTGATGTGGTGCATGTCCTCGCCCGAACCTTGACCGGTGGTCCGCCAGGTTCCCGAGGTGCCGTTCCAGATGCTGAGGCCTTTGGTGAACTCGTCGTCAAAGGTCTTCTTCATCGAGCTGGTGTCGACGCTAAGCCCAAAGTCTTTCGCGCTAAAGTCATTGACCTCATGGTTGGTGAAAAGGATGGAGTCAGTAGGTGAAACCGTAAGCAGCACGTTCGCACCGACCTGCGTGAGGTCCGCCTGGACTTGGCTGAAATTTGTTAGAACATAGTTGTTCAAATGGACGTTATCGATACCGTTCTTGAACCCGACAATGGTGTCGTGACCCCCACCGTTTTCCATCGCAAAGATGTCTACGCCGGTGCCGGCGACCAGGACATCGTTTCCAGCGCCGCCGTCCAGCCACTGCGAGCCGGCGTCGCTCTTGATGATGTTGTCGAGGGAGTTGCCGATCCCGAACGTACCAGCATTGGTCAATTCAAGGTTCTCGACATTAGCCCCGAGCGTCCAGCTCCCAGACGACACCACCGTATCGGTGCCCTTGTCCACGCCTTCGACAATGTGGTCCTTGGTCGAGCTGACATAGTAGGTGTCGTCCCCAGCGCCTCCTGCCAAGAGGTCGCCCCGGCCATTGCCGCGGATTGCGTCTACGCCTGCCGTCCCCATGACCTTGGTGGCAGTCGAGCTGGCTACAAAGGAACGCGAGTGGACAGTACTGCTGGCTGAAAGCAGAACGCCGAGTGCATTGTACTCGGACGTGATGGTGCTGGACATATGAATATCCCCGAATTGCCCTCGCGTTGTAATGCAGAAAAATAAACGAATCCGAAGCAACTTAAGTCAATTTTACCTGACGTGATATCCTGAATGGCCATTAACTTACCGGGGACAGGCCCGTGGATCGAGAAGGTCGAAGAGATAAGCTTGCTTAAGGTTGATCGGTTGACAGGATCGAGTTTGAGGCCTGTTACCTCGGCGCGGTGGACAGGGGTGTTTACCCCGCCGCATACCCGTTCGCCGCTTTCGGCAGGGCGAGGGTCTTCGACGGGGCTTGCGTGATCATCTCCGCCCAGGCGTCGACAGCCGGTCGCTCGAAGCGCGTTGCGTCATGCCGCTCAAGGCGCATGGCGCCGTCGCCGATCACCAAGAGCCTGTCGGCGCCACCTTCTCGAAGCGTACGTCGTGACCTGTCGAAGGTGCTCACCTGTCACCAGATCAAGCCTGACGGTCGAGATGCGATCAGCTGCGCCGACGATCAACGAAGCGCTAGGCTGCTCCGCCTGATCGATTTACCTTCGGCCTCTTTGTTCGCTCCAGCTTCCCTTTCGGGCGGCATGGACGGTACCCTTGGTGATGCCCACGCCACACCTCCACCCGCTAGGCAGGCCTTTCGGTCAGCTTGTGGCCCAGATCGCAGACGGCTCGTTGGCAGGAGGCGACATCGGCTGGCGCCGCTGTAGATCAAAAGGCGCATAGAACGTGAACCGTCGCTTCTGGGAGTCAAAGGTCGCATCAGGGCTTCGGATACTGCTCGGCCGCCCTGAGATCCGCGCTTTCGCCGTCTCCTTTGCTCCCACGGTGCTGGCCCTGGCGATGCAGTTCGGAACCCTGCTTATGCTGGCCCATGGCATGGGAGCGGCCCAATTCGGCCAACTCGCAACCGCGCTGGCCATCACCGCTCTTCTTGTGGAGACGGTCGGCATCGGTTCGGGCGATGTGCTTGTGAGGGCCGTTGTACAAAGGCCGAGCGACTACCCCAGCTATTACGGGAGTGCACTTTGGCTTGGAGCGCTGACGCTTCCTGTCTCTGCCGCCGCAGGATGGATCGTGTCCACGAACATCCTGCACGTCAAGATCGGTGCAGCCCCCCTGGCGGGGCTGATGCTGTTCGAGATCGGCGGCGCGAGAGTAGCCGCCACGGCCGAAAGTGTCGCTGTCGCGCACCGCGACGTTATACGTGCGAGCTCCGTGCGCCTGATCAGTGCTGCATCTCGCTTTGTTCTTGCTCTAGTTGTTCTTCAGCTCTTCCATGTTCGCAACGTAAATGCGTGGATATGGTGGGCTGCGGGCCAGTCGGCGGTTACCGCTATCGGACTGCTTTCGTCCACGACCGCGGCTTACGGTCGTCCAGCTAACGCCATTAAGCACGCTGAAGTCGGCGTTGGTCTTCTTTTCGCAACTAACCAAACGGCGCGCTCGACTCAAGCCAATCTCGATCGAGCATTCATGGCCTCTGTCGTCTCCGGCCAAGTGCTAGGCGTCTATGCCGCAGCGTCTCGCTTCGTACAATTGGGGCTCTTCCCGATGCAAATCCTGAACAGATATCTTTACCCCCTCTTCTTCGAGCACGGCCATAGGGGAGGCCTTCTTGCCACGCGTCGCTTTGCTGTTAAATGCGCGCCATTGGTGTTTTCAGTCGGACTGATCGGCACGGTACTTGTCTCCGTCGCGTCTTTCCTAGCGCCGTCGTTGCTGGGTGCTGGATTCTCTAGCATGGGTCCGATCGCCGTGGCGCTTTCGGTGGCTCTTCCCTTCATTGCACTTCAGTCTCCCCCAGCCGAGGCTCTGACCGGCGCTGGTCGCCAAGGTCTAAGGACAGCCGTCGTCATAGCAATGGCGGTCGCCTTCAGTCTTGGTCTGACTGCGGGAGCTGCCGTCGGAGGGCTTTGGGGCATCGTGATTGCATTCGTCGGCGGTCATCTTTTCACGGCTCTTCTGCTTTGGGGCATTCTATTCCGATTAAGTTCTAGTTCTACAGTTTCATCTAGGTGATGATCTCATAAGCGGGTAACGGGTTTGAACGAACGCTGACTCAACGTCCTGAGCGAGGAGGTTGTTGATGGCACGCGTTTTGACCTGACGAATTTTGAGCGGCGGTAATCTCGCCGTTGCTGCCGAACAAGCCGCGCGGCGTGCCGCGGGTGGATGGCCGGCGGGTCTTCCTTGCAGGCGTCAAGTTCGCCTCAACCCGCATCTGGCTCCGCCATAATGGGTCGGTGACCTAGGCAGGCAAGAGCGCCATCATCAGGCTCAGCGCTCTCGGCCCGCGGTCCACATCGCCTGGGTAAGGGGTTCGGTGAGATACTGGAAGGCGGTCCTCTTTCTAAGCGGCACCATCACCTGCACGGGTAAGCCGGCCCGTAGCGTTCCGGCCGACCCACGTAGTTCCTTCAAGAGCGCGGCCTCGCCGATCGGGACGGTGACTTCCATGGTAAAGTAGCGGGCGCCGGTCTTCTCATCCGCCAGGCTGTCGGCCGATAGCTTGGTGATGCGCCCGTTCAGGATCGGCAGCTTGCGGTCTTGCATGGAGGCGATCCGGATCTCTGTAGATTGTCCAACGTAGAGCCCGTCCATGCTGGCGGCCGGCACCTGGGCGTCGATCACGAGGGGAGCCGCGCTCGGAACGATGTCCATCAGCTTCTGGCCCGCGCTGATCACACCGCCGACCGTGAACACCGATAGCCCCACGACTTGGCCTGACACCGGTGCGCGGATCTGCAGGTTGGCGAGCTGGATCTTCAACGCCTCCAGCTTTGGCAGCACGTCGTTCAGCTGGGACTCCACGTCGCGCAGGTCCTTGGCGTCTTCCTGGGCGCGGTCGGTATTGAGGCTGAGCGCCTGCATGGCCGTCTCGGTGATCTGCGCCCGCGAGCGGGCGGTGCTGGCCATCAGGTCGGCGCGTGTTCCGGCCAGTCCGGCGTCGTCGCGTTGCAGGGCGCGCACACGGTTCTGGGATGCAAAGCCCTTAGCCGCCAAGTCCTGGGTCCCCTTCAGCTCATCGCCGATGAGGCTCGCCTGGCGATCGTTGGTGACGACCTGCGCTTGATAACCTTCGATCGCCTTGTCGAGTTGAGCTTGGCGCTCCTTCAGCACCGATTTTTGGCCTGCCAGCGCCTGGCGGCGCGCCTGCATCTCATTGGACTGGAGCCGCAGGGCGTCCTTGGCTTCGGCCGAGTCAAAGCCGGTCAGGGTCGCGAACTCCTTGGGGGGGGTGATGGTGGAGTCTCCACGCAGTTCCGCCATTAGCCGCGCCCGTTGGGCCTCTAGCCCGATGACCTGGGAAGCCATGGACGTTTCCTCGGCCTGGATTTCGACGGGGGCGAGGCTGATGAGCACCTGGCCCGCCTTCACCCGATCGCCCTCCTTTACATAGAGGCCGGAAACGAGCCCGCCGTCCCTGTGCTGGACGGTCTGGCGATGGCCTTCCACGGATATGGACCCCTGAGCGTAAGCCGCGGCATCGAGCCTCGCGAACATCGACCAACCGAGGAAGGCGCCGAAGAAGAGGGTGGCGACACCAGCGCCGACCAGGATGTCACGGGAGGCGCCGTCGTGGAGAGCGACCTCCCCCTCGAGACGGGTCGGGAGCACTTGCACTCGACGCAAGATGGCTGTGTTGTCCATGTTCAGGCGTCCACGATGTCAGGCCGCCGCAGTTCGGCGGGCGAGGCGTTCCGAGTGATGGCCATTTGCTTGATGACGGCGTCCTTGGGGCCGAAGGCGGCCGCCCGACCGTCGTTCATAACCAAAAGCTTGTCCATCGCCGCCAGGATGCCGGTGCGATGCGCCACGACGATGACCGTGACGCCCCTTGCCTTCAGATCTTCTATGGTCCGCAGGAGATCAGCCTCCCCCATCGCGTCGAGGTGAGCATTAGGCTCGTCCATGATGACCACCTTGGGTGTTCGGAACAGCGCCCGTGCAAGGGACAGCCTCTGCGCCTGGCCTGCGGACAAACCGGCTCCGAACGGCCCCAGCATCGTGTCGTAGGCTCCCTCCATCCGAAGTATGAAACCATGGGCGCCGGACGCGTTTGCGGCGGCGATCGCTTCTGCATCCAGGTCGTCGCTTCGACCTTCAAGCAGAGTGCTGAAGCGGCAGATGTTTTCCTTAATCGTGCCTGAGAAGAGAGCTGGTTCCTGAGGCGCATAGCCAACGTGCCGTGACAGATGTTCGCTGTCCCAGTCCTCTGCACTGCCTCCATCGAAGCGCACGGTCCCGCTCTGGATGGGTGACGCTCCCGCGATCGCCCGCACCAGCGTCGACTTGCCCGCCCCGCTCGGCCCCACGATGGCGAGGGCCTCACCGGGCTCGAGCTTGAAGCTGACACCCTGCACGAGCAGGCGGTCCTTCTTCGGACTGGCGACGGAGAGGTCCTCCACCGCAAGCCGGCTGCTCGGGGTCGAGAGACGCGTGCGCGGAGCATCCGGAGGTGAGGACGCCAGCAAATCGTTCACGTTGCGCCAGGCGGCGCGGGCCTGCACGAAAGTGCGCCAGGCGGCCACCACCTGTTCGATCGGGCCGAGTGAACGCGTCACGAGCAGGGAGGCGGCGAAGATGGAGCCCGCCGATATCTTTTGCTCGACGGCCAAATAGGCTCCGAGCCCGAGGGCCAGCGACTGCAGCAGCAGCCGCAGGAACTTGGTCAGGGTCAGATAGCCTGTGCCGGCGAAGTTGGCCGCCGCCGTCATCTGGGAGGAACGCCGACGCTCCAGCAGGTGTCGGACCACCAGGGCGCGCCGCATTCCGAGCGCCCTTACCACCCCGCCCTGCGCCGCCGACTGGTCGAGTGAGCTGTAGGCGCGTGATGACGCTTCCGACGCGCCGCGGATAGGCCCGGCGGTCATCCGCTCGTTCAGGCCAGCGACAACCAGCAGCGACAATCCGCCGCCCAACGCCAACGCTCCGAGCAGAGGATGGATCAGGAAGCAGACGACGATATAGATCGGCGTCCAGGGTGCGTCGAAGAGCGCCAGCACGCCCGGACCGGACAGTGCGCCCCGGATGAGGTCGAAATCCCTCAGCGCCTGGGACGTGCGCACTCCATCGTTGCGCGCGAGCAGCGCCTCGATCACCCTGGGCGCCGCGATGCGGTCGATCCGCAGGCTGGCGCGGACCAGCAGGCGAGCGCGGATCGCATCCAGCCCTGACAAGGTCGCCACCGCAAAAAGGAAGACGAGGCTCAGAAGGATGAGCGTGGTGACGCCACGAGTGGGCACCACCCGGTCGTACACCTCAAGCATGTACAGCGTCGGAGCGAGGTAAAGCACATTCAATATCGCACTGAATATACCACCGGCTATGAAGTGCCGACGACAGGCCGCCACACCAGCACGAAGATCGCCCAGTTCTACGCGTTGGCTTGACATCTATGATCAATCCGCACCAGCTGGTGGCCGAGTCTACGTCCGCTTCTAAGCCGTTGCGGAGGAGCCGATCCTAATCGAAATCATATGAGGCAAGTTCGTAAATTTACCATAACGACGGATGATGCGAGCCGCCACGCGACACCACCACGCTCTCCGCCGAAGAGCCCAGCCAACTGGACTCGCTTCCCGGGTGAGCCAAATTGACAGCAGGGCGCAAGCGTGGCGTTAGGCCTAACTTAACGTAACCGAACCTCTCCGGCGCACGTAAGGCCCTCTTATCAACATTGATTATCCTTGGGAGGGAAAATGGCTAATACAGCAATGAGTACCGGCGCTCCCATGAAAGGCACGCAGGCCAGCGACGCGTACAGGCTCTCGGGAAACGGCGCGACAACCCTCGACCCCGGCGAGGTTGATGACATCCTTTATGTGGTTGGTTCCGGCGCCGCCTATGCAAACACTGGCGGTGGCGACGATACGATTGTGATCAACGACACAAGGGCTGGCACGGTCTACACCAAAGGCGCGGTCTGCAACGACGTCATCCTTGGCGGCGCAGGCGCCAATTACGAGGTCTTCGGCGCGGGCAGCGACCTCCTTGGAGCCGGTACCGGCTCCAACGCGCTGCTCGGCGGCATAGGCGACGACACCTTCAGCATGTCGTTCAGCCAGCTGGACGCCGACACCACCGTGGAGATAAACGACTCGGCTTAAGATGAAGATCTTTTAATTAGCGTCGTGTTGAAGGACGGCCAGCGCCTCGTCTCCAGGCGCGACTCGCATTTATGTTGATCGATCTTGTGAAGGCCTACGGATCGCCGCGTCCTTTCTCCGGTTGTGGTCTCGATCGGCGCGTAAGGCCTGGGCGCAGGTCAGTTACATCCGGAGCCATGGAGGGCGCCTTGGGATCGGATGAGCCTCGATTGCACGATCTCGCGCTATCTTTCGCTGAGATGCTCAGGTGGTTCCCGATCGGGCCTTGCACTGCAGCACCGCTTGCGGGCAAGGCTTCAAGGCTTCGACATCAGGCTCGGTCGCTCTATCCGGACGGCCTGGCTTGCCCACGTCGGATCCGTCCCTGGCGCTGGCCCTCACCCGCGTCCATTTACGGTCCCGCAGCTTCATGAGTGAGTCGCCAGCGTGACAGCGCCCCCTCCTCCTGCGTCGCCCAGCTGGTCTGACTGGACCTCGCCGGCCGTGTTCAACAACATCCAGGCGCTTCGGGCGGTGGCGGCGTTTCTCGTCGTGTTCGTTCACCTGCAAGCGCCGCTCAAGGCGCTCGGTCTGCCCTCCTTCGGAGCCGAGGGGGTGAACCTCTTTTTTGTCATCAGCGGCTTCATCATGGTTGCGACGACGAGCCGTCGCCCGGTGACCGGGTCCGCCTTCATGCTGAACCGGGTAGCTAGGATCGCGCCCATGTATTGGCTGGTTACGTTGGCCGTAGCTTTGATGGCCGTCTTCGCCCCACGGCTTCTCGGCTCCACCCGAGTTTCCGGCGTCGAACTCCTAAAATCGCTGGTTTTCCTGCCGTACCGACGCGGAAGCGGCCCTATGGAGCCCGTCCTCTTTGTCGGCTGGACGTTGAATTATGAGATGGCGTTCTACATTCTGTTCGCCGTGACGCTCTGGCTTCGCCGACCGTTCACCCGTTTTCTTGCTACGGCGGAAGTCTTGATCGTCCTGGTCGTGCTGGGACTTCTCATCCAGGGCGGTGACCTCTGGAAGTTCTACACCAATCAGATCGTGCTCGACTTCGCTGCGGGGATGATGCTCGGCGTCCTCACGCCTGCGATCGCGCGGCAGGCGGCGCGAACGCCGCGCCCGCTGATGTGGGGCGCTGGAGCGGTCATGTTCTTGTTCCTGGTCGTGAACGAACAAATCCTGCCATCTGAACTCAGTCGCGCGGCCGCGTGTCTGGAATCGACCGTGCTGGTCGCCTGTGCGCTCGGTCTGGAGGCGACCGGCGCGCGGGCGAGGTCACCGTTAGTCCTCGCGCTAGGGGACGCGAGCTACTCCATCTACTTGCTTCACCCTTTTGTCACTCAGACTGTCATCCTTCTGGCTCGGCACGAGCTGAAACCGTCCATCGCGAGCGCTGCGGGCGTCGTGCTGGTCTCGCTGGTTGCCGTGGCCCTGGCTGGCGTCGCCGCCCATCGCTGGGTGGAGACGCCCCTGTCGCGCGCAGCGCGGGACCTGCTGCGGGCCCGCCGCTTGGGCCCGGACGACAAGCGGCTGGCCTGAAGCGCCTTTAGCGCGCGTCCGAAACCTGGTCCACGGCGATGCGAGACATCGGGGCGGTGGACCAGCAACCGGCAGCACGGGCAGCTTGCAAAGCGGTGGTGCCGCCAGAGACGTCGAACGTCCTCACCACATGGGTGCGGGGCTCCTCGATGGCCAACACGCGGGCGCCCGATACGCCGGACGTCGGCAGCTCCACGACGCCGCCGGACGGGTTGGACAGGAGCAGGTCACTGTCCGGAGAGAAGCGATAGTCGTAGCGGCTGAAGATGTGAGCTGGTCCTTGGTCCACACGCACCTCCGCGGCCGAACTGTCGACATGCCCGCCAAGCCTTACAACCAGCGTTTGCGGGGTCAGCCGCATGGCCCCGCGCCGCATGTCGCAGGAGGTCTGGCCGGTGAAGCTGTCGTGGCTGACTTTCAGCCGCCATCCCGACACCTCTCTTACGGACGTCTGCAATGTTCCGGGAGTGGAGGCGAACAGCTGGAACGCCAGCAGGGCGGACAGGAGCATGGGTCAGCCTCGAAGTGATGAGCGACCGCGTCGAGAGCCGCAGGCCACTAAGGGAAAAAACCAGTCGATGCGGGCTCGCGTCACGGAGCGGCCGTGCCTGGCAATGGGACATTGATCAGGTGGGTGGCCGGCAGGGCGTCTGTCGGCACAGGGGAGGCGGGCGAGGCGAAGGTCGGAGCCGTCGCGCGGTCTGGCCCCCGCAACTCGGATTGCGTCACCTCAGGCGCGGCGAAGGAGTCGATAAGCCGGCCAATGGAATCGAGCGGGGTGGCGCCCATGTCGCGAACCTTGTTGAAGTGCGAGACAGGATTGTAAAGCGGCGTGCCGCTGGTCAGGTCCGCCGCCTCAAGCCGTCCGATATAACGAAGCACCGTGGCTTCCCCGATATAGTAGTTGTAGCGGGCGCTTAGATAGGAGATCTGGGCATCCCGGTAGATCTGAGCGGCGTATAGGACTTCAAAGGTGCTCCGCAGGCCCGCTCGGTACTCCTGCTGCATGCCTTCGAGCGTCAGGCGTGCAGCGTCGACTTGGTGCTGCTGGGTCGAAACGTCGTTGCGCGCGGTTAAGATGGCGTTCCAGCCATTGGCGACGTTCTGCACCACTTCACGGCGTGCGATCTCGATGGCGGAGCGATCAGCGTTGTTCTGCTCCAACGCCCGGCGCAACTCCGACCCATAGAGGCCCCCGGTGAAGAGCGGCTGCGTGACGACCGCCTGGACGGTGAAGTCTCGCTCGAGATTGACCGCATTCAGTGGCACTCCGACACCCGTGTATCCGTAGGAACCCTGAAGGGCGACGGTTGGATTGAACTGCGCACGGGCGGCGGCCACGCCCTGGCGGGAAGCCTCTTCGGACAGCACAGCGGCGCGAACCTCCGGGCTGTTCAGGATGGCGATATCGAAAGCCTTGTCCACATCGACAGGAAGGTTCGGCAGGTCCGGCTCGGCGGCGAGCTGGCCAGGATCATGGCCCACCAGGCTGGCGTACTCCGCCCGGTCGACCTGCAGCTGCTGCTGAGCGTCGGAATAGTTGGCGCGCTCGGCCTGGAGCTGGGCGTCAGCCTGGGCCACGTCGGTCAGGGTGGCGTCGCCCGCGGCGCGCCGGGCCACCGCCTCATCGTGCTGATAGACGAATTGCTGAAGCGCGGTTGCGCGGACGGTCAGGATCTGCTGGTCCCGCCTAACTGAGACGTAGCTGCCGATCACGTTGAGCAGCAGGTCGCCTTCGCTGGCCCTCAAGCCCTCCCTGCCGGAACCGATCTGGGCGCGCGCCTGGCGGATCTGCGCCGTGACCTTGCCTCCTGTGAACACCGGGAAGCTAACCACCACCTGGCCCGTCGCAGCGTTCGACTCGTTTCGAGTGGACGTGGAGCCATAGATGCTGTTGGCCGCGATCGTCGACTTGCCCAGCCGAGAGTCATTGTACTGCTCGTACAGCTGGGTCTGCACCGTTGGCCGCAGCCCGGCCGCCGCCTGGACGTAGTTCTCATCGGAGCTTCTGAGCAACGCCCTCTGCTGCTGCAGTGTCGGATTGTCGCGGTAGGCGGCCGCGATCGCATCGGCCAAGGTCTCCGCGTCCGCCGCTGCGGGAAAGGCCGCCCTGGACAGCAGCCAAGCGCCGCCCAAAGCGTAGACGATGAACTTCATGAAGGGACGTCCGCCGCAGATTGGGCGAGATTGAGGAGCATCGGGATTAGCATATCCTTGCCGCCCTCAAACGACTGTGGGATTTCGTAACACATGCGCGCCAAGAGACACAGAGCGACCCGCCATCCGTACGCCAAGGGACTGCGAGGGACCCTGCGCGGATGTGGACCGGGGGTCGGTCTCACCGTCGCCCTTCTGTGGGGATCGCCTGTCCCGGCTCAGACGACCGGCGCCGCCCAGGCGCCCGTTCCCGCCCCGCAGACCGAGCCTAAGACGGTCCACACCATGCAGGGCTATCCGCTGGTCCGGCCGCTGCACGGCGAGAACGCCATGACCGGCTATACCGGGGCCGCGAGGACCATGACGGGCTATGCCGGCACGCCGATCCCGGCCGAGCGAGGTCCGGTGCGCACGGGTGCAGGCAGTCGCCTCGCCGCGGCCGATCTCGGCGCCGCGCCCGCCAAGCCGACCCGGGTGAAGCCCCTGGTCGAGATCGACCGCAAGGGCGTGCCTTGGGAGTACGATAGCGAGCATTCGGCTTGGCGGAACCTAGTCACCGGAATGCTCACCATCGCCCCGCCGGAACGCTGAGGCGCAGCCTTATCTAAGCTGACGAAAGTGTATGTCGGCCTGACGCCTGACGCCTGATGCCTGGCACCTGAAGCGCGAAGCGGCCATCACGCCGCCCGCGATGGGCGCTTGGATGGCGGCCAGATGTTTAATCCCGGGCTTTGATGGTGCACTCTTCTCGCCGGAGTGGAGGGGGGTGCTCACGGTGGCGCAGGAGGCGGTCATCGTCGCCTTCCGCCGTCACATCCGAGCGGACGCTGGATGACTGTCTCTACGCCCTTCAGCCAACGATACCAGGCCTCACCCGCTCATCAGTGCGCCTTTGTGGCGCTCCAGGGTGTCGCCAGAGCCTTCGCAGCGGCTCCGCAGGCGAGGCGCGTTCTTTGTCGTGCGGCG
This sequence comes from Caulobacter sp. S45, assembly GCF_903642205.1. Lineage (GTDB taxonomy): Bacteria > Pseudomonadota > Alphaproteobacteria > Caulobacterales > Caulobacteraceae > CAHJWH01. The sequence goes on from NZ_CAHJWH010000029.1 coordinate 17,736, forward strand.
AGGCATGGGAGCGCCGGCATATTGATGCCGTCGCATGATCGATTCCCAGCGGCAGCCGATCTGCCGAAGCAGCTTCAGGCAGCCGACTATGCCGCCGAGGTTAGTTCAGCGCTCGCCTTCAGCCTAATGCGCACCCGAACCGAGAAGGGCCGGAGCTGCTCGACTCCGGAGAAATCAAGCCGACCCATCCGGAGGGCCTTTGACCTGCGGCTCCGGCCCCACGGGCCGTCGCGCATCCCGGCACAGGGCATCAAGGCTGATCGTGGACGTCGCCGACCATCATCAAATGAGCCGATTGCGCCTCCTCTTCGGTGAAGCCGGAGGTCAAAGCCTCGTCCCGCGTTAGCGCTTCGGCTGGTGTCGCGCTTCCCCGACGCGCCGCCGGTGACGATCCAACATATGCGCGACATCGCGACGCCCAAGGGCGAGGCGCCCACGGTGGGCGACGGCCCTGTTGAGACCTCAGGGACGCCTAACTGAAGAGCCGGAACTGGCCGAAAGCTGTATGACAGCTTTAACGTACCACGATGGGGGGAGCTGCCGCTTACGCGTTCAGCGCTGTCGGCGCGCGTTTCCGGCTGCCATGACTGATCTATGCTCAGCCTTCGGGAGTTTCCGACTGCGTTGAAGCATTCAGGTTTGCAACGCAACTTGCGAAGGCGTCACTGACCGGTTCCAAGCCCAGGGCGGCGCACGAAGTCTGCGCACGCCTGAAGGCCTGTCCCGGAGTGGTTCGAAAGAACGAGGTGGAAGCGCGAGGGAGCGCCGCGGGAGTGTGGAGATGCCCAGATGCAGGCATGTTCCCAGCCATATCGAGTTCGCACTCCGCCAGGTCTGCAGAACCCACAGGCAACCCGCGGCCCAGACAAGCTTGGCGTGCGGACATCAGCTGGAGAGCCTGCCGTTGGCCCCTCAATTCGCGAGAGAGACTTCCGACGCAGGAGTCGAACTGGGTCTCGCCGGGCTCCAACCCCATGACTTGGCGACAAACCTGACCGAGTTGCTCAACCTGAGGCGAACCGATCCCTTCGGAGCCGGATGGGCCGGCGGCGGCGCATGCGGTCGCCAGTAGAGCCGAGGCTATAACGCCGACCGTTGCTGATATCATGATGGCAGGGAGACGGCGTTGGATTGAAGAACTCTCAGCCCCGCTAAAAAAATATCTGCCGGTCTTGATGGATAGAAAACCGTTCATCTGGATTTTCCCAGGGGCGCTACCCGTCTTGGGTCAGTCTGCGCTTGCCTGAATGACTGTACTTGCCGAAGCGCAGCGCACCAGTGAATGATGTTTTACGATCAAGGGGTCTGCGCTCTCATAGTCGTTCTATTATCGCAGATGGCTGAAGGTGCTGAGGTCGTCTCCATCACTCGGCCGCCGCTACTGGTCCTCCACGGGCCAAGAGTGGAACGTTCGACCAGCGTGCGCGCGATGCGCTTCCCCCGCACGTTGGGGGATGAAGTCGATCACGCGCATGGCCGGTCAGGCATCTACGGTGATGCAAACGGATGGGTCGCTGCTGTCGACCGTGCTTTTCCGGGGCGCGGTTATTTCAGGAATGGTTGTGAAAGCTCACTCTCAGGCCAGGGGAGATATCCTCTAGCTCGAGCTCGAAGCGGTGTAGGCGCGCGATGGCCGCGACGATGCTGAGTCCGAGACCCGAGCCTGGCAGGGTGCGGGAGCCCGACCCGCGGTAGAAGCGGTTCAGGATCGCGGCGCGTTCGGCTTCGGGCACGCCCGGGCCGTCGTCGCTCACCGCCGCATACGGGCGACCCGCCTTGAGGCCGACCTCCACCTGGACGTGGCCGCCCTTGCCGGTGAACTTCAGCGCATTGTCCACCAGGTTGCTGAGCGCCTCGAACAACAGCTTGGCGTCGCCCTCCACCCCCACGCCGGACTGCAGGCTGGCGGTGAGGCCTATGCCTTCCGCCTCGGCCAGGGGCTGGTGCAAATCGATCACCTCGGCGGCCAACGCGGAAAGGTCGACCGGGGCGAAGGCGGCGCGGCGCTGGCCAGCTTCCAGCTCCGACAGGCGCAGCAGCGCGCGGAAGCGCTCGAGCACCTCGTCCAGCTCCACGGTCGCCTGCTGCAGCTCCTGCGGCTGGTGCTCCGGCGACATGGCCAAGCGATGTAGCTGGGCCCGGGCGCGGGTGAGCGGCGTCCTGAGATCGTGGGCGATGGTGTCGGTGGCGGCCTTGACCTCTCCCATCAGCCGCTCGACCTCCACGATCATGGCGTTGACGGCGGCGGCCACGGTGTCCAGCTCGTCGCGCCGGCCGCTGACCGGCATCCGCTGCTGGAAGTCGCCGGCGGCGATGTGGCCGGCTACCGCCTGCATGCGACGCAGCCGCCGGATAGGCCGGATACTGAGCGCCACGCCGCAGGCCAGGCCCATGGCGATGATCAGCGCCCCGCTCCAGAGCAGCGCCGAGGCCGTGATGACCCGCATTTCCCGGGCGAGACCCACGTCCCGGCCGACCACCAGCTCCTCCCCAGACGGCAGGCGGCGGCCCAGGATGCGCATGTAGGCCGGAAAGGCCGCGGTGGGCGCGACCTCGATCGTGCCGTCGTGGTCGGTCAGGGCGAGGGGCGGAGCGGGAAGGTTGCCGGCGATGCGCGCCCCATTTGGCGAGAAGACTGCGAACAGACTCGTTCGGCCGCCGTTCAGCCAGATCGCCTGATCAATGCGCGCGGGGAGCTCGGCGGCGGGGAGGCGGGCCATGGCGTCGGCCTGGGCCTGCAGTATGCCGTCCACCCGCCGGACCTGGTAGCTGGTCACCTGGAGATAGACTAGGCCCAGGAGCCCGATGGCGCCCAGGGCGAACAGCAGCCCATATAGCGTCGAGAGCCGGAAGGTGGTGGTGCGCCAGACCTCGCTAGGTCGCATCTAGCCTGTAGCCCACGCCCCGCTCCGTGGAGAACATTGGCGCCTCCCCCGGACCATCCACCTTTCGCCGCAGCTTGCCCACATGAACGTTGATCAGGTTGGTGCCCGGGTCGAAGTAGTAGCCCCACACGGCTTCGAAGATCATACGACGGCTCAGCATCTGGCCGCAGTTGCGCATCATGTACTCCAGCAGCCTGAACTCCATGGGTAGAAGCTCGATCCGGCGGCCCTGGCGATGCGCTTCGTGGCGCACGAGGTCCAGCTGCAGCTCGCCCACGCGTAGGGTCGTCTCCGCCGTCCGCGCGCGGCGATGGCGGCGGAGCAACACCTCCAGGCGCGCCATCAGCTCGTCGGGCGCGAACGGCTTGATCATGTAGTCGTCGCCGCCGCCGCGCAGCCCCATCACCCGGTCGTCGACATCGCCGAGCGCACTGACCATCAGGATGGGGGTCTCGGAGCCCGCCTCGCGCAGGGCGCGTACGATCTGCATCCCATCAAGGCCGGGCAGCATGCGGTCGAGCGTGATAGCGTCGTAGCCGCCAGCGAGCGCCAGGGCCAGAGCCGCCTCGCCGTCGCCCGAGCACTCCGGCGCATAGCCGCTGGAGGCCAGGCAGGCGGCGATCTCGCTGGCGGTGGCGGCGTCGTCCTCCACGACCAGGATACGGGCGGCGGGCTCAGGCGGCGGGGTCAAGTTGGCGGATCGTCGATCTGGGTCTGACACGCTCGAGCAGGCAGGCAGGACTGTCGGCGCACAACAAGGCGCTTTGCAGGCTGGCGACGCAGCTTCGCCTCCATCCCGTGCGCGCCACGAGGGACGACCCGACTCGTCATCTCCGCAGAACTCTCCGTCCCCTTGGAGGGCCCAAGGTCATGCTGATGAGCCACAAAGCCAGTGAAAGAAGTTTTATCCAATCGCCATCACTGCACGACCTGTAATCCGGTGAACAGGGGAGATCGAATTCGAACTTCTAGACTAAGGCTATATAAAATCTATTTCACTCGCTTGGCGGTCGAAATTTGTGGAGACAGCCGCGATCCAGCAGGGTCCCACAGGCGGGGCGGGCCCCCGCATGAGCCGGAACATCCATGCTTGCACTTGTACGGGTCGCGCTCGCGCGGCCCCTGACCTTCATCGTCATGGCCGTCCTGATCGTGCTGATCGGGCCGCTGGCGGCAATGCGTACGCCCATCGACATCCTGCCGGACATAAACATCCCGGTGATCGCGGTGGTTTGGCAATACAACGGCCTGCCCGCGTCCGACATGGCCGGGCGGGTGATCTACTATTACGAACGCACTCTGACCTCGACGGTCAACAACATCGAGCACATCGAGAGCCAGTCGCTGACCGGCGTCGGCGTGGTGAAAATCTACTTCCAGCCGGGCGCCGACATCAGGACGGCCACCGCCCAGGTCACCTCGATCTCCCAGACGGTGCTGAAGCAGATGCCGCCGGGCATAACCCCACCCCAGATCCTGAACTACAGCGCCGCCACCGTGCCGATCCTGCAGCTGGCCTTCTCCAGCCCCAGCCTCGGCGAGCAGAAGATCTACGACACCGCCCAGAACTTCATCCGCCCGGCCCTGGCCACCGTGCCGGGGGCGGCGGCGCCCTCGCCCTATGGCGGCAAGATCCGCCAGATCCAGGTCGACCTCGATCCCCAGGCGCTGCAGTCCAAGGGGCTGTCGGCCCAGGACGTGGGGACCGCCATCTCCAACCAGAACCTGATCATCCCCGCCGGCACCGCCAAGGTGGGCGACTTCGAATACGACGTGCGGCTGAACGACAGCCCGGAGGCCTTCGAGGCGCTGAACGACCTGCCGATCAAGACGGTGAACGGCGCCACGATCTACGTCCGCGACGTCGCGCATGTGCGCGACGGCTCGCCGCCCCAGACCAACGTGGTGCGCGTGAACGGCTCGCGCTCGGTGCTGATGACGGTGCTGAAAAGCGGTTCCGCCTCCACGCTGGACATCGTGGAGGGTGTGAAGGCGACCCTGCCGCGGCTGCAGCAGACCCTGCCGCCCTCGTTCAAGGCGCTCCTGCTCGGCGACCAGTCGATCTTCGTGAAGGCCGCGGTCTCCGGCGTGATCCGCGAGGGCGTGATCGCGGCGGCCCTGACCTCGCTGATGATCCTGCTGTTCCTCGGCTCCTGGCGGTCGTCGCTGATCATCGCGGTGTCGATCCCGCTGGCGGTGCTGTGCTCGATCACCGCACTGTCGATGATCGGCCAGACCCTGAACGTGATGACGTTGGGCGGCCTCTCCTTGGCGGTCGGCATCCTGGTGGACGACGCCACCGTCACCATCGAGAACATCAACTACCACCTGGAGCAGGGCAAACCCGTCGAGACCGCAATCCTGGACGGGGGCCGGCAGATCGTGGGGCCGGCCTTCGTGAGCCTGCTCTGCATCTGCATCGTCTTCGTGCCGATGTTCCTGCTGCCCGGCGTGGCGGGCTTCCTGTTCGTGCCGCTGGCGGAGGCGGTGGTGTTCGCCATGATCGCCAGCTTCATCCTCTCCCGCACCCTGGTGCCGACACTCGCCAACTACCTGCTGCGCTCCCACGACGGCGCGCATGAGCGCGAGATCATGGAGGACCATGACGCGGCCGCCGGCCAGACCCGCTCCCGAAACCCGCTGGCGCGCTTCCAGCACGGCTTCGAGCAGGGGTTCGAGCGCATCCGGAACGGCTACCGCGGCCTGCTGGAACTGGCGCTGGGCGCGCGCATCCCCTTCGTCGTCGGCTTCATGGTCGTGGTGGTGCTGTCCTTCGGGCTCGTCCCGTTCCTGGGACGCAACTTCTTCCCCGCCATCGACGCCGGCCAGATCAACCTGCACGTCCGCGCCCCCACCGGGACCCGGATCGAGCAGACGGCGGCGGAGTTCGACCACGTGGAGCAGACCATCCGCGAGGTGGTGCCCGCCGACCAGCTCGGCGACATCGTCGACAACATCGGCCTGCCCTTCAGCGGGCTGAACCTCGCCTATTCCAACACCGGCGCCATCGGCCCGCAGGATGGCGATATCCTGGTCAGCCTGAAGGAGGGCCACGCGCCGACCGCCGACTTCGTGAGGAAGCTCCGCGTGGCGCTGCCGCAGGCCTATCCCGGCACGAGCTTCGCCTTCCTGCCCGCCGACATCATCAGCCAGATCCTGAACTTCGGCGCGCCGGCCCCCATCGACGTGCAGATCGCCGGCCCGAACGGCCAAGCCGACCTCGCCTACATCAACCGCGTCATGGAGCAGGTGCGTCACGTCACCGGCATCGCCGACGTGCGCCTGCAGCAGGCCAGCAACTACCCGGAACTGCGGGTCGACGTGAACCGCACCCGCGCCGACCAGCTCGGCCTCACCGAGCGCGACGTGGTCAACAGCCTGGGCACCAGCCTGGCCGGCAGCGGCCAGACCGCGCCGGCCTTCTGGCTGAACCCCAGGAACGGCGTCTCCTACCCTATCGTGATCCAGACGCCGCAGTACCGCGCCGACACCCTGTCGGACCTGAACAACATTCCGATCAGCTCGGCCAGCGGCGGCAGCCAGCTCCTGGGCGCCATCGCCGACGTGGACCGCGACGACACGGAGGCCGTGATCAGCCACTACGCCATCACCCCCGCCTACGACATCTACGCCACCACCCAGGACCGCGACCTGGGCGCGGTGGCCGGCGACGTCGACAGCATCCTGAAGGCGACCCACAAGGACCTGCCCAAGGGCGCGGTGGTCACGCTGCGCGGCCAGGTGACGACCATGAACAGCGCCTTCGCGGGCCTGATCTTCGGCCTGCTGGCCGCGGTGGTGCTGATCTACCTGATCGTGGTGGTGAACTTCCAATCCTGGCTCGACCCGTTCGTGATCATCACCGCGCTGCCGGCCGCGCTCGCCGGGATCGTGTGGATGCTGTTCGCCACCGGCACGACGCTGTCGGTCCCGGCCCTCACCGGGGCGATCATGTGCATGGGGGTGGCGACGGCCAACTCGATCCTGGTGGTCAGCTTCTGCCGCGAGCAGCTGGAGCTCACCGGCGATCCGATCCAGGCGGCGCTGGAGGCCGGCTTCACCCGCTTCCGGCCTGTGCTGATGACAGCGCTCGCCATGATCATCGGCATGGGTCCCATGGCGCTGGCGCTCGGCGAGGGCGGCGAGCAGAACGCCCCGCTCGGCCGGGCGGTGATCGGCGGCCTGATCTGCGCCACCGCCGCCACCCTGCTGTTCGTGCCGGTGGTGTTCAGCCTGGTGCACGGCGTCAGGCGCACCGCCGCCCGGCCCTCCCAGACGCCCGCGCCGGCCCCGGAGCCCGCCTATGCCCATTGACACGCCCGCGGCCCAAGGCCGGCCGCACAGCCCAGCCGCGCGGGTTGCACCGCCGCCCGGCAGACGGCGGCTGATGATCGCCGGCGTCGCGGCGTTGGCGCTGGCGGCCGTGGTGGTGGTGTCCGGCATCTCCAGCCGCAGCCACAAGACGGCCCGGACCCAGGCCTGGACCTCC
>NZ_CAHJWH010000030.1 GCF_903642205.1 Caulobacter sp. S45
GACGAGACGCCCCGCGCCGATGACGTCGTCGCCAGCGAGGGCGGCGAGGCTGTCGCCGCCGCGCCTGAGGCCGGGCTGAGCGAAGAGCCCGTCGAGCCTGGCGCCAGCGAAGCGCCCATGGCGTTCGATGTGCCGATGGAAGAGGCGCCGACCGCCGTTGAGGCTGCGCCGGAGGCGGAGCCGCTCGCCGCCGCCGAACCCTTCGCCGCGAACGAAGGCGGGACGAACGTGCTTGAGACCGTGCGCGAGGTGGAGGGCCTTGAGCCGTCCGGAACCCCTGCGGTGGTGGAGCCCGGGCCGGTGGAGCCCGCACCGCTGGAACCTGTGCCGGCGGAGCCTGCGCCGGTCGAACTCGAAGCCGTCGAGCCCCCTCCCCCGGCCGAGCCCGATCCCAACGAGATCACCGGCCAGGCTGCGGCCCCGAGACGCGGCTGGTGGCGTCGCCGGGGGTGAGGCGCTAAGGTCATGGGGTCGGGGGACAACGGGCTGGCCACGCCAGCCGACCACTGCCGGAGTCCTCCGCTTCCATGAGCGCAGCCCCGCCGACCCGCCGGTTCAACATGCACCGCCGCCTGCGCGGGGTGGCCCACGCCGCCTTCAGCCTGGTGGCGGCCGGGACCCTGATTGCTGCGCCCATGGCGCAGGCTCAGAGCAATATGGACTCGTCTAGCAATGACCAGCAGGTCATCCTGGACACCGAAATCAACGCCATCCTGCACAAGGAATTCGACCCGGTGTTCCGGGCGGCCGGTCTCGAACCCAAGGACGTGACGATCGTGATCGTCACCCACATGTTCAATGCGGCGGCCGCCAGCAACCACCTGCTGTTCATCGGCACCGACCTCATCGAGAAGACCGACAACCCCAACGAGCTGATCGGCGTCATCGCCCACGAGACCGGCCATGCCGCCGGCTACCACGCCGCCCGGGTCGGCGAGGAGGAGAAGGCGGGCATGGTGCCCTTCATCCTCACCATGGCGCTGGGCGTGCTGGCGGCAGCCGCCGGCGCGGGAGACGCCGCCGGAGCGCTGATGGGCTCCTCGCAGTATTTCGGGGCGCTCGGCGCCGCCGGCTATTCGCGTGAGCAGGAGGCCCGAGCTGACCAAGCCGGGATCACCTACCTTGAGAAGAGCGGCCAGTCCGCCAAGGGCCTCGTCGATTTCTTCGACGAGTTCCGCTACCAGGAGATTTTTGAGGAGACACGGCGCTACAAGTGGTTCGACGACCACCCCCTGACCAGCGACCGTATCGAACTGCTGCGCAAGCGGGCCATGGAACAGCCGCACTGGGCCGCCGTCGACTCTCCCGAGATAGTCGCCGACCACGAGATCATGAAGGCCAAGCTGGTCGGCTTCACCGAGCCGGCGCAGACGGCCTTCTTCAAGTACAAGGACGACGACCACTCCTTCGTCGCCCGCTATGCCCGCGCCATCGCCTACTACCGCGAGACGGAGACCGAACGGGCGCTCAGCGACATCGACGCCCTGCTCCACGACTATCCCAACAATCCCTACCTGTGGGAGCTCAAGGGCCAGGTGCTTTTCGAGGCCGCCCGCACCAAGGAGGCCGAGGCTGCTCACCAGCACGCCGTGGACCTGAAGCCCGATGCGCCGCTGCTGCGGATCAATCTGGCGCAGGCCATGGTAGCCCAGGATGATCCCGCCAAGATGGATGGAGCGGTCCTGCACCTGCGCCGCGCGATCTCGCTGGACCGCGACGATCTGGACGGCGGCGACAGCTTTGCCTACCGCCTGCTGGCGCAGGCCTATGACTCCAAGGGAGACGAGGGCATGGCGCGCCTGTCTACGGCGGAGGAGCGCTTCTCCGCCGGCGACTACGTCCAGGCGCGCATCTTCGCGCTACGCGCCCGCGAACACCTGCACCAGAACACTCCCGAATGGCGTCGCGCCACCGACATTGTCCTGGTCTCCAAACCCACAGACGACGACCTTAAGGCGCTGGGCGGCCGCAGCGGCTGAAAGCGGCCTGCAATCGGCTCGCCCCCACCCTGAGGCTTGGTCCCCTTAAGGAAGGAGGGGGAAAGACGTTCTAGAATGCCTCTTGCGGCATGGCCATCATGGCCGCCTTGCCGGACTTCAGCGTCAGGAACAGGCCCGTCGCCTGGGGCAGAACACGGTCCACGAAGAAGCGGGCGCTGGCCTGCTTGGCCTCGTAGAAGCCGGCGTCGCCGTTGGCGGTGGGCGCCTTGTCGGCGGCGATCTTGGCGGACTTGACGAACATGTAGCCCATGGCGACCAGGCCGAGCATGCGCAGGTAGTCCACCGCCGCCGCACCCGCCTCTTCCGGGTCCTTCATGGATCGCTGGACCAGATCGCCCGTGGTCAGCTGCAGCGCACCGAAGGCCTGCTCGAGTTTGTTGACAAGCTTGCCGACTGCGGCGTCGTCCTTGTTGGCGGCGATGAACTCCGCGATTGGGTGGAAGACGCCGCGCAGGTACCGGCCCATGTGCGCGCCGAGCTTGCGGCCGACCAGGTCCATGGCCTGGATGCCGTTGGTGCCCTCGTACAGTTGCGCGATGCGGGCGTCGCGGACGTACTGCTCAACCCCGTGCTCGCGGATGTAGCCGTGGCCGCCATAGACCTGGACGGCCAGGTTGGCGGCCTCCGAACCCATATCGGTGAACAGCGCCTTAACCACCGGCGTCATGATGGCTACGAAGTCCTCCGCCGCCAGCTTCTCGACAGGGTCCTCGCTGGCCTCGGCCACGTCCATGGCCTGGGCCACCCAGCCGCCGACCGCACGGCAGCCCTCGGCATAGACGCGCATGGTCATCAGCATCCGGCGCACGTCGGGGTGCACGATGATCGGGTCGGCGGGCAGGTCGGGCCGCTTGGCGCCGGAGAGCGAGCGGCCTTGAAGCCGGTCCTTGGCGTAGGCGACGCCAGCCTGATAGGCGGCCTCGTTGATCCCCAGACCCTGGATGCCGACGCCCAGTCGCTCTGCGTTCATCATGGTGAACATGGCCGCCATGCCCTTGTTCGGCTCGCCGACCAGCCAGCCGCGCGCGTCCTCGAAGGTCAGCTGGCAGGTGGCGGAGCCCTTCAAGCCCATCTTGTGCTCGATGCCGGTGCAGACCACGCCGTTGCGCGGACCGGGCCTGCCGTCTTCGGTCGGGATGAACTTGGGAACCACGAACAGGCTGATGCCCCGGGTGCCCGCCGGCGCATCCGGCAGCTTGGCCAGCACGAGATGAATGATGTTCTCGGTCAGGTCGTGCTCGCCGGCCGAGATGAAGATCTTCGATCCGTCCAGGCGATAGCTGCCGTCACCGTTTGGCATGGCCTTGGTGCGCAGCAGGCCAAGGTCGGTGCCGCAGTGCGCCTCGGTCAGGCACATGGCGCCGGACCACACGCCCTCGACCATCTTGGGCATGTAGGTCTGCTTCAGCTCCTGGCTGGCGTGCGACTGCAGCGCCCGGATGGCCCCCTGGGTCAGGCCGGGATAGAGGCCGAAGGCGACGTTTGCGGCGGAGAGCATCTCCTCAACCATCTTGCTGACGCTCTCGGGCAGGCCCTGGCCACCCCACTCCGGCTCGAAGGCCAGCGAAGGCCAGCCGCCGTCGCGGAAGGTGTCGTAGGCCGCCTTGTAGCCGGTGGGGGTGCGCACCACCCCGTTCTCCAGCACGCAGCCCTCCTGGTCGCCGACCATGTTGGTGGGCAGGATGACTTCCGTGGCGAGCTTGGCCGCTTCCTCCAGCACGCTGTCCACTAGGTCGGGGGTGGCGTCGGCAAACTTCGGATAGGCGTTCAGCCGGTCGTAGCCGTGCAGCTCGTGCAGCACGAAGCGCATGTCGCGGAGGGGGGCGTTGTAGGTCTGCATGGCGGGTGGGACCTGTGTTCGAGCGGGACGTCACATTCACCCCATCCTGAGCTTGTCGAAGGACGAGGTATGGCAAGGCGGTGGGGTGGCCTCGTCCTTCGACGAGCTCAGGATGAGGCCGGATCAGGCGTTCAGTGTAAGCTAGTTCCTCAGCGGCTTGCCGGTTTCGAGCATGTGTTCGACCCGCGCCAGGGTGGCGGGTGTCTTGAGCAGGCGGAGGAACGAGGTGCGCTCCAGCTCCAGCATCTTGTCTTCCGAGACGATGTCCACAAGGTCCGCCTCGCCGCCGGAGAGCACGGTGGCCAGCGCGTCCGCCACCACCACGTCATGCGGCGTCGCGACGCCCGTCTTGCGGTAGCCGGCGACCACGCCCTCCATGGCCACCTTGCCGGACTCGCCGGGCAGGCGGAACTCGGGCTTCGGCGGTGGCGCGTAGTCCACCGCCAGCTCCAGCGCGCGCGCCTTGGCGTCGAACAGCAGGCGGTCGCGGTTCATGACGATCTGATCGGCGGGGCGCAGGAACATCAGCTCGCGCGCCTCGGCAGCCGACTTGGAGACCTTGGCGGTGGAGATGGTCTCGAACGCCTTGGCGACCGCCGGCATCGGGCCCTTGGGCGTTATGGGGCTGGTGACGCCGCGCTGGATCATCTCGCCGCAACCGCCCCATCCCGGCAGCACGCCGACGCCGCACTCCACCAGGCCCATATAGGTCTCGGCATGGGCGACGATGGCGTCGGACTGCAGGCAGATCTCGCAGCCGCCGCCGAGCGCGAGCCCTGCGGGCGCGGTCACCACTGGGAAGGGCGCGTACTTCAGCGCCTTGAAGGTGCGCTGGCCGGTCTCGATCAGCCGCTCCACCTCGCCCCAGGCGGCGATGTTGGCGGCGAACAGGGCCAGGCCGAGGTTGGCGCCGGCGGAGAAGTTCTGCGCGTCGGTATAGACCACCAGCGCCTTGTAGTCCTTCTTCACCAGGGCGACGGCCTTGGTCAGCAGGTCCATCACCGTCTCGTCGAAGGCGTTCATCTTGCCGGTGAACTCGACGCAGAGCACCCCGTCGCCGATGTCCCAGGCCGCAGCCGAGGCGGTCTTCAGCACCGGCTGGGAGGCGAGCTTGATGTCCTCCAGGCTCAGCACGCCGGGCGCACGGGCCACCGGCGTGTAGGCGCCATCAGTCCCTAACGCCAGGCGCCGGCCGTCCTCTATCCTGTAGAAGGTCCCCTCGCCCACCTTGGCGAGCATCTCGGGGATCGCGGCGCCTTCGGCCTTCAGACGGTCGACGACCGTCTTGGGACCGAGCTTGTCGAGCAGCTCGAAAGGTCCCCACTTCCAGTTGAAGCCGAGCCGCATGGCCTCGTCCACGCCCAGGATGTTGTCGCTGATCGCCGGCACCAGGCTGGCGGCGTAGGCCAGGGTCGGACCCATGACCCTCCAGGCGTAGGCGCCGAACTTGTCGCCTGAGGCCATGAGGGCGCGGGCGTCCTTGGACGCGGCGGCGGGCAGGGTGGTCTTGCTGGAAGGCTGGTATTCGCCGGTGACCAGGCCGATGGACTCCTTCACCTTCCCGGCCGTCTTGTTGATCCGGTAGAAGCCGCCCTTGCCCTTGCGGCCCGTATAGCCGTCGGCGATCATCTTCTCGATCAGGGGCAGCTCGCGGGCCGTGGCGTGGAAGGCGTCATCGGGGGGCAGGGTCGCCTTCATCGACGCGTTGATGTGCGGCATCAGGTCGAGCCCCACCAGGTCCAGCAGGCCGAACACGCCGGTGGAGGGGAAGCCGAGCGGCTTGCCCATCACCGCGTCGGCCTCCTCGATGGTCAGCCCGGCCTCCATGGCCTGGACCACCGCCTGCTGCATCCAGAAGGTGCCGATGCGGTTGGCGATGAAGCCCGGCGTGTCCTTGGCCCGCACCACCGTCTTGCCGAGCTTGAGGTCGCAGAAGGCGGCGACCTTGTCGGCCAGCGCCGGGTCGGTCTCAGACGAGGTCACGACCTCCAAAAGGCGCATGTAGCGCGGCGGGTTGAACCAGTGGGTGATCAGGAAGTCGCGCTTGAACCCCTCGGACATGGCCTCGGTCAGCTTGCCGAGCGGGATCGTGGAGGTGTTGGAGCTGATCGCCGTGCCCGGCCGGCGCACCTTGTCCAGCCGCTGGTAGAGCGACTGCTTCAGGTCCAGCCGCTCGATGATCGCCTCGAGCACCCAGTCGCACTCGGCTACCCTGTCCAGGTGGTCCTCGATGTTGCCGGTCTCCACCAGCTTGGCGGCGGCCTTGGACATGAAGGGGGCGGGCTCAGTCTTCAGCATCGTAGCGACCGCGCCCTTGGCGACCGCGTCGCGATCGTTCTGGCCTGGCTTGACGATGTCGAGCAGCAGGACGGGCGTCCCGCTGTTGGCGACTTGCGCCGCGATGCCGGCGCCCATGACGCCCGCGCCGATGACGCAGACCTTCTTGATCTCAGCCATAGGTCAGACGGCCTCCAGCACGGTGGCGATGCCCTGGCCGCCGCCGATGCACTGGGTGGCCAGCGCGTACTGGCCGCCCTCGCGCTTCAGCAGGCTCGCCGCCTTGCCGACGATGCGCGCCCCGGTCGCGCCGAGCGGATGGCCGAGCGCGATGGCGCCGCCGTCCAGGTTGATGGTGTCGGCGTTGAGGCCCAGCTCCTGGGCGCAGGCCAGGGCCTGGCTGGCGAAGGCCTCGTTCAGCTCCACCACGTTCAGCTGGCCCACGGTGACGCCCGCCCGGTCCAGCGCCTTCTTGGACGCGCCGATGGGGCCCAGGCCCATGACGTCCGGCGCGCAGCCGGCGACGCCGACGCTCTTGATCCGGGCCAGGATGTCCAGGCCGTGCGCCCGGGCATAGTCCTCGCTGCACACGAGCACCGCCGAGGCGCCGTCGGTCAGGGGCGAAGAGGTGCCGGCGGTGACCGATCCCTCCTTGTCGAAGGCGGGCTTCAGCCCGGCCAGCGCCTCGGCCGTGGTGCCGGGACGGATGCAGCCATCCTTGCTGACCAGACCGGCCTTGGTCTTGATCGGCACGATCTCGGCGTCCAGACGGCCGCCGGCCTGGGCCTCCGAGGCCAGCTTCTGGCTGCGGACGGCGAAGGCTTCCTGGGTGGCGCGGGGGATCTGGTAGCGGCGGGCGACGTTCTCAGCCGTCTCGCCCATGCTCATATAGGCGGCTGAGGTGCGCGCCAGCTCGGGGTTAGGCAGGGGGTTGTAGCCGCCCATGGGCACCCGGCTCATGCTCTCCACCCCCGCGGCAATGAACACGTCCCCGGCGCCGATGGCGATCTGGCCGACCGCGGTGTGGACCGAGGACATGGACGAGCCGCAGAACCGGTTGATGGTCATGCCTCCCACCTGCAGCGGCAGGTCAGCCAGAAGCCCGATCATGCGGGCGACGTTCAGCCCCTGCTCGCCCTCGGGGAAGGCGCAGCCGACGACGATGTCCTCGATGTCCTCGGGCTTGACCTTGGTGCGCACGATCAGCTCGCGTATCACCTGGGCGCAGAGGTCGTCGGCGCGCACCCGGGCCAGCTCGCCCTTGCCCGCGAAGTGGAACGGCGAACGGGCGTAGCCCGCGATCACCACGTTGGTCATGCGTCCGGTCTCCCGTGATCCCGCGCGCGGCCGCACGCGGTTCACCTATACGTAAAGCGAGCCCTACAGATAGCAGCGATGCGCGGCATTTGCAACTCAAGCGCCTGCAGGAGGAAGGCTTTTTGACACTCCTGTCAGCATAGCTGTTGCAGCTTAGGTGCGCTTGTCAGCAATCTCAGGATTTCGCGCCAAACGCTTGACGCTAGCGAGAGATGGCCGGATAGGAGCGGCCGCAAAATAGCGCCTGAATGCGCTGGAATGTCGCAGTCCGGCCTTGATCGGGCCATGGCGCGTTGCGGGAGGATTTGAAATTGCATCCGCCATCCGAAATCTCGAAGCGCGGCGTGATTGCAGGCCTCGCCGCCCTGACCCTGGCCGGCCAGGCCCATGCCGCCGGCTTCTACCTGGAGGACCAGTCCACCAAGGCCTCCGGCCGCGCCTTCTCGGGAGAGGCGGCCGACACGGGCGCGGAGTCGCTATGGTACAATCCGGCCGCCATTGCCGGCATCACCTCCAGCGAGATCTCAGGCAGCCTCACCCCGATCTTCACCACCTCGCGGGTCAGCGACAGCGGCTCCACCATCACTCAAGGAGGCGTGACCCGGCCCGTCTCGGGTGAGCCGACCACCTTCAAGCCGGTGGAGCTCGGCGTCATCCCGGCCTCGGCCAGCGCGCTGCGGATCAACGACCAGTGGTCGATCGGCCTGGCGATCACGTCGCCGTTCAGCTTCGCCACCAAGTACGACACCGACAGCTTCGCCCGCTACAGCGCCCTGACTACGCGCCTGACCACCATCGACCTCCAGCCGACCCTGGCCTGGCGCCCCGTGCGCTGGCTGGGTATCGGGGCCGGTCCGAACATCGAATACACCGACGCCCTCCTGACCAACGCCCTGCCCCAGTCGACCGCGGGCGTCCCGGACGGGCGGGGGAACCTGCGCGGCAACGGCTGGGACGTGGGCTACAATGTCGGCGTACAGCTGCACCCGACCGATGCGGTGACCCTCGGCGGCGCCTATCGCTCCAAGATCAAGCACACCCTGGAGGGCGACGCCAACATCATGGGCTTGCAGGGCTTATTAGCGCTGGCCAACGGCGACAGCCGGGCCTCGGCCAGCTTCAACACGCCCTGGGCTGCGACCTTCGGCGTCCGCTTGCAGGTGACCGACCGACTGGCCGTGGAGGGCCAGGGCGTTCGGACCGGCTGGGGCGAGTTCCAGCAGATTGCGTTGAACAGCCCCGGCGGCCTGCTGCCGAACCAGCTGCAGAACTACCACGACACCACCAACGGGGCGGTCGGCTTCGACTATGCGGTGACCAAGAAGCTGACGGTGCGCGGCGGCGTGCAGTACGATCCCACGCCCACCCCCGATGACGGACGCGACGCCCGCGTGCCAGATGGCGATCGTTTTCTGATCGCCGGCGGCTACTCCTACAAGGCGACACCGCGTCTCGTGCTCGATGGGGCGATATCCTACATCGACTTCATCCCCTCCCACATCAACCGCAACGCCAGCGAGTATGGCAACATCTCGCCTCTCATCGAGGTGCCGGTGAACATTCAGGGCGAGGTGAACGCCAACGCCATAACCATGTCGGTAGGCGGCCGCTTCTACTTCTGAACCAAGCGAACGAGGTGGCGCGCGTGGAGGCCGAGGCTCCACGCGCCGCCGTCCACTGGAGGTCACGTCTCATGCCATCGTCCGCCAGCAGCTTCGTCGAGACCGCCCAGGGGGCGGGTCCGGACACCATCCCCACCTGTCCGGTGCCGGCGCTGCTGGACAAGACGGTCGCGCGCACGCCTGACGCCTGGGCCCTCGACTTCATGGGCCGCCGCCACACCTATCGCCAGCTCGGCGACCTGATCACCCGGGCGGCGCAGGGGCTGCAGACGCTAGGGGTGACGGCGGGTGATCGGGTGGGGCTATGTCTGCCCAACACGCCCTACTTCCCGATCTTCTACTTCGCAGCGCTGAAGCTCGGCGCGGTGATCGTCAACTACAACCCGCTCTATGTGGAGCGCGAGCTGGAGTTCCAGATCAAGGATTCCGGCACCTCGGTGATGATCACCGTCGATCTCGCCATGATCCAGGGCAAGCTGGCCAAGGTCGCGGCAGGCGCTGGGCTGCGGAAGATCGTGGTCTGCCCCTTCGCCGCGGCCCTGCCGCCCGGCAAGAGCCTGCTGTTCTCGCTGTTCAAGCGTGGCGATGTCGGCCGCTGGCGGGGCGACGCCCTGCACGTGGGCTATTTCGAGCTGATCTCCGACCGCACCGCCCCTACCCTGCCCAAGGTCGATCCTGGCGACGTGGCCGTGATCCAGTACACCGGCGGCACCACGGGCCAGCCCAAGGGCGCTACCCTGACCCACGCCAATCTCACCGCCAACTGCGCCCAGGTGATCCACCATGTCGGAGAAATCGAGACCGGCCAGCGGATCATCGGCGTGCTGCCGCTGTTCCACGTCTTCGCTCTGACCTACGTTCTGAACTACGGCGTGGCGATCGGCGCGGAGCTGGTGCTGCTGCCGCGCTTCGAGCTGGCGACGACGCTGAAGACCATCCGCAGCCGCAAGGTCACTAATTTCCCGGCGGTGCCGACCATCTACAGCGCCATCAACAACACTCCCGCCAAGCTCCGCGGGGACCTGAGTTCGCTGCAGTACTGCATCTCCGGCGGCGCGCCGCTGCCAGTGGAGGTGAAGGCGAAGTTCGAGCAGCTGACCGGCTGCACCGTGGTGGAGGGCTACGGCCTCAGCGAGACCTCGCCGGTGGTCAGCACCAACCCGCTGCACGGCCCCGGCAAGGCCGGCTCTGTCGGCGTCCTGATGGTCGGCACGACCGTCGAAATCCGCGACACGGAAGACCCCCAGCGTGTTCTGGCCCCAGGCGAGAAGGGCGAGCTCTGCATTCGCGGCCCGCAGGTGATGTGCGGCTACTGGAACAGGCCCAAGGAGACCGAGGAGGTCTTCGTGGACGGGGCGCTCCGCACCGGCGATGTCGGCTACATGGATGCAGACGGCTTCCTGTTCCTGGTGGACCGCAAGAAGGACCTGATCCTGGCCGGCGGCTACAACGTCTATCCGCGCGTGATCGAGGAGGCGATCTACCAGCACCCCGCGATCCGGGACGTCACCGTCATCGGCGTGCCGGACAAGTACCGGGGCGAGGCGCCCAAGGCCTTCGTCACCCTCAAGGACGGCCAGACCGCGACGCCGGAGGAGATCAAGACCTTCCTCGCCGAGCACCTCAACAAGATCGAGATGCCGCGCGAGATCGAGATCCGCGACGAGCTCCCGCGGACCATGATCGGTAAGCTTTCGAAAAAGGAGCTGGTCGCGGAAGAGGCCGCTAAACGCTCAGCCGCCGCTGCGTGAACCGCCAGACGTTGCGGGCGAAGGGGCTGTCGCGCAAAGTCCTTGCGCTCAGCAATCGAGGGAGGACTGGCATGGCGATCGCGCAGGCGGCTGAAGACCTGACCGCGCGCCTGCTGACCATCACAGAATTGGCCGAGCAGCTTGGCGTCACCGCGCGGGCCATCCGCTTCTACGAGGACAAGGGGCTGATCTCCCCCGCTCGGGCGGGCGCAACGCGGGTTTACACCCGCCGCGAGCTGGCGCGCATGCAGCTGATCCTGCGAGGCAAGCGGCTGGGTTTTTCGCTGCGCGACATCAAGCAGTTCCTGGACCTCTACGATCACGACCCCACCCATGTGGAGCAGAGACGTCAGCTGCTCGCCCGCGTCCGCCACCGCATCGAAGAACTGGAGAAGACGCGCGCCGCCGTGACCGAGACCCTGGCGGAACTCGGCGAAATAGAGCAACAGACGCTCAGAGCGCTGGCCGAGACGGCGACCTGAGCGCCCTCGCCGGGCAGGCGCACCGAGCTGAAAGGAGGTCCCCATGACCTGGACGCTGGCCGACATCCCAGACATGCATAGGCGCACGGCGCTGGTGACCGGCGCCACCGACGGGCTGGGATTTGAGACCGCTCGCGAACTTGCCCGCCGCGGCGCCCGGGTGCTCCTCGCTGGCCGCAATGCGAGCAAGGGCGAGGCGGCGCTGAAGCGCATCCGCGACGAGCAGCCCGGCGCGGACGTCACCTTCGAATCGGTGGAGCTGGGAGACCTCGCCACCGTCCGCAGCCTCGCCCAGCGGGCGGGCGCCCAGGGCGTGGACATCCTGATCAACAACGCCGGCATCATGGGCGTGCCGAAGTCCAAGACCACGCAGGGCTTCGAGTCCCAGCTCGGGGTCAACTATCTCAGCCATTTCGTGCTGACGGGCTCGCTGCTCGGCGCGCTGCGGGCCGCGAAGGACGCCCGGGTGGTGAGCCTGTCCAGCAACGGCCACAAGATGGGCCGCCTCGACTTTGACGACCTGCAAGGCGACAAGAAGTACGGGCCGTTCAAGGCCTACACCCAGTCCAAGCTCGCCATGCTGCTGTTCGCCCAGGAGCTGCAGCGGCGCAGCGACTGGCATGGCTGGGGCCTTCTGAGCGTGGCCGCCCATCCAGGCTTCGCCCGCACCAACCTGTTCAAGCCGGAGGACCAGTCCAAGTTCGTCACGCCCCTCTTGAGGGCGGCGGAACGCGCCATCTCCCAGGGCGCCGCGGAGGGCGCCCAGCCCACCCTGCTCGCCGCCACCTCGCCCGACGCGCCCCCGGCCAGCTACTGGGGCCCGACGGGCATGATGGAGATGAAGGGGCCGCCCGGACGCGCCGGCATCGCCAAGCACGCCGCCGACCCCGCGGCGGCCGCGCGCCTGTGGGAGGTGTCCCAGCAGCTGACCGATCACCCCTTCGGCGAAGGCGCGTGAGCCTCTATTCGCTGGATGGCGTGGTGGTAGAGACGCCCGCATCCGGCCGCTTCTGGGTCGCGCCCAACGCTGTCCTGGTGGGGCGCATCATCCTGCGGGAGAACGCCAGCGTCTGGTTCGGCGCGGTGCTGCGCGGCGACAACGAGCCGATCGTCATTGGCGAGAACAGCAACGTCCAGGATGGCGCAGTGCTGCACACCGACATGGGTTCGCCATTGACGCTCGGGCGCGACGTCACGGTGGGCCACCTGGCCATGCTGCACGGCTGCCAAGTGGGCGACGGCAGCCTGATCGGAATCGGTGCGGTGGTCTTGAACGGCGCCTGCATCGGACGGGGCTGCCTGATCGGCGCCAAGGCCTTGATCGGCGAGGGCAAGGTCATTCCCGACGGTGCTATGGTGCTCGGCGCACCCGGCCGGGTGGTGCGCACGTTGGACGACCCGAGCCGCGCCCAGCTTGCGGCCGGGGCGGCTCACTACGTCCAAAATTGGAGACGATATGCGGCCGGGCTCAGGCCCATGCCGCCAATCGCCTGCTGAACCTCGCCCAGCTTAGATGCCGAAGAAGCCGAAGGCTCCGAAGACCAGCATGTGGGTGACTGGGATTGCGACCGCCGCAACAGCGCTGATCGCCCCTGCAAGGCTTAAGGCCGAAACCATCTGCGTCGTCTCCTCGTGCGGAGCCCGCTCTGCGGCGGTCTTCCATTTCCAATGTGTAATACCAAAGGCGCTTACCGGGAATGCATTTCTGCGAAGACGACAAAATTTATGTCCCGTGCTGACAAAAGCGTCAAACTGCTATGAACTGCAGCAACCGGCAAGGCGGTGGCGATCAGACTTAACAAGACCAGCGTGAGCGAGGCGGCGCACGAGACCGGCCCCCACACCTCGGTGGTGTTCGGCGGCAGTGGCGGGCTGGGCGGCGCCTTGACTTCGGCCTTGCTGGCCCGAGGCGGGCGGGTCCATGCCTTCTCCCGGTCGCAGGCGATCCCGCCGCCGTCGGGAGCACTGACGGGGTCGATCGACATCACCAAGGAGGCGAGCGTCGCTGCGGCCGCCGATCAGGTGCAGGGTGAGATCGACTTGGTGATCGTGGCGACCGGGCGCCTGTCGGGCGAGGGCATGTCGCCTGAGCGAAGCTTCACCGCGCTGGACCCGCAGGCTCTGGCCCGCAGCTTCGAGGTCAACACCATCGGCCCGGCTCTGCTGGCCAAGCACTTCCTCCCGCGCTTGGCGAAGCGCCGGCCGGCGACGTTCGCCGCCCTGTCGGCGAGGGTGGGGAGCATCGAGGACAACCGACTGGGCGGCTGGTACGGCTATCGCGCGTCCAAGGCGGCGCTGAATATGCTGGTGCGCAGCCTTGCCGTCGAGCTCGCCCGCACCCGCCCCCTGGCCATCTGCGTCGCGCTGCACCCCGGCACTGTCGACACCGCCCTCAGCCGCCCTTTCCAACGCAACGTGGCTGCCGGCAAGCTGTTCACGCCGCACGAGTCCGCGGAGCGGATGCTGGCGGTGCTCGACGGGCTTGGCCCGTGCGATAGCGGCGGGTTCTACGCCTACGACGGGACCCGCATCCCGTTCTAGCGCCTGGACCGCTCTCCCCCACCTCGTGGGGGAAAACGGACGCGCGTGCTCAACCGAGATTGCGGCCGATGGCGTAGAACCGTCCGGCGCGCTGCTGGCGCAGAGCCTCGGGCGTCAGGCTGGACAGCGCCTTCAGCTCCTCCTCCAACGCATCCCCCACCGCCGCCATGGCCGCAGCCGGGTCGGCATGGGCGCCGCCGGAGGGCTCCGGAATGATCCGGTCCACGATCTTCAGCCCGATCAGATCCTGGGCGGTGATCTTCATGGACCTGGCCATGTGCGCAGCCTGGGCCCGGTCGCGGAACAGGATCGAGCTTCCGGCTTCAGGCGAGATGACCGAATAGATGGAGTGCTCCAGGATCAGCACCTTGTTGGCCCCCGCGAGCGCCAGCGCCCCGCCCGAACCGCCCTCGCCAGTGATCGTGGCGATCATGGGCGTGCCCAGGGTCAAGCCCCGCTCGGTGGAGCGGGCGATGGCCTCTCCCTGGCCGCGCTCCTCCGCGCCGACACCCGGATAGGCGCCGGCGG
Source organism: Caulobacter sp. S45 (assembly GCF_903642205.1). Classification (GTDB taxonomy): domain Bacteria; phylum Pseudomonadota; class Alphaproteobacteria; order Caulobacterales; family Caulobacteraceae; genus CAHJWH01. Next base: position 14,359 of record NZ_CAHJWH010000030.1, read on the forward strand.
TGTCCACGAAGGTCAGGACCGGCAGGCCGAACCGCTCGGCCATGTCCATCAGGCGCACCGCTTTGCGATAGCCCTCCGGCCGGGCCATGCCGAAGTTGTGCCTCAGCCGGGTCTCGGTGTCGGCGCCCTTCTCGTGGCCCATCACCATCACGGGCCTCCCGCGGAACCGGCCGAGACCGCCTACCACCGCCTGGTCATCGCCATAGACGCGGTCCCCGCGCAGCTCGACGAAGTCCTCGACCAGGGCGCGAAAATAGTCGTGCAGGTGCGGCCGATCGGGATGACGCGCCACCTGGGTCTTCTGCCAGGGATCGAGCCGGGCGAAGACGTCGCGGCGGAAGCGCTCGGCGCGGCCGCGCAGCGCCTCGATCTCCGCATCGAATACGCCGGGGTCGTGCGAGACGGACAGCTTGGACAGTTCGTCTAGCTTGGCCTCGATCTCGGCGACCGGGCGTTCGAAATCGAGGTAATGACGCAGCGGCGTCGACATCAGCAGGCGTGATCCGATTGGACAGGGAAGCGGCGGACACTAGGCGTATTCATCCGAGGCTTCCAGTGCAGCCCAAAGGCCCGACCGCAGGCTTTAACCGCGCCGTCCACTCCCCACATCCGTGCTGCGGCCGCACAGCCCTGGCGCAAGCCTCCGCAGTTGCGTAAAAGTCCCCCGCACCCTCCCCGCCCGCATCAGGCTTTCGCTGAGCGCGCCCTCCCGGACGCCGTTACCCCATGTCGCTACGCAACATCGCCATCATCGCCCACGTCGACCACGGCAAGACCACCCTGGTGGACACGCTCCTGGCCCAGTCCGGCGTGTTCCGAGCCAACGAGGCGACGGTGGAGCGGGCGATGGACAGCAACGACCAGGAGCGCGAGCGCGGCATCACCATCCTGGCCAAGGCCACCAGCGTGCTGTGGCACGGGGAGGCCGGCGAGACGCGCATCAACATCATCGACACGCCCGGCCACGCCGACTTCGGTGGCGAGGTGGAGCGGATCCTGGGCATGGTCGACGGCTGCCTGCTGCTGGTGGACGCCGAAGAGGGCGTCATGCCCCAGACCAAGTTCGTGCTCGGCAAGGCGCTGAAGCTCGGCCTGAAGCCCATCCTGGTGCTGAACAAGATCGACCGCCCGCACGCCGATCCGGACCGGGTGCTCAACGAGACCTTCGACCTGTTCGCCAGCATCGGGGCCACCGACGACCAGCTCGACTTCCCACACGTCTACGCCTCGGGCAAGCAGGGCTGGGCCAAGCTCGACATGGCCGATGCGTCCGACAGCCTGGCGCCGCTCTACGACCTGATCGTCCGCCACGTGCCCGAGCCGAAGGCTGTGGCGCGGGTGGACGAACCCGGCCAGGTGCTGGCGGTGCTGATCGAGAGCGATCCCTTCCTGGGCCGCCTGCTCACCGGCCGGGTGGAAGCCGGCAAGCTGACCCCCGGCATGGCCATCAAGGCCCTGAACCGCGACGGCGTGGAGATCGAGCGCGGCCGCATCACCAAGATCCTCGCCTTCCGCGGCCTGAAGCGCCAGCCGATCGACGTGGCCGAGGCCGGCGACATCGTGGCCGTGGCGGGCCTCTCCAAGGCGACGGTGGCCGATACGCTCTGCGACATCTCGCTGAGCGAGGCCCTGCCGGCCCAGCCCATCGACCCGCCGACCATCTCCATGACGGTGACTGTCAACGACTCTCCGCTGGCCGGCAAGGACGGCAGCAAGGTGCAGAGCCGCGTGATCCGCGACCGCCTGCTGAAGGAAGCGGAGTCCAACGTGGCCATCAAGGTGGCCGAGACCGCCGAGAAGGACGCCTTCGAGGTCTCGGGCCGCGGCGAACTGCAGCTCGGGGTGCTGATCGAGAACATGCGGCGCGAGGGCTTTGAGGTCTCCATCTCCCGCCCCCGAGTGGTCTATCGCACCGACGAGGAGAGCGGCGAGCGGCTGGAGCCCATCGAGGAGGTGGTCATCGACGTGGACGACGAGTTCTCCGGCGTCGTCATCGAGAAGCTGTCCGCCCGCAAGGCCGACCTGAAGGACATGCGCCCGTCGGGCACGGGCAAGACCCGCATCACGCTGGAAAGCCCGTCGCGCTCCCTGATCGGCTACCAGGGCGAGTTCCTGACCGACACCCGCGGCTCCGGCGTGCTGAACCGCGTCTTCTCCCATTACGAGCCGCACCGGGGCGCCATCGACGGGCGCGCCAAGGGCGTGCTGGTCTCCAACTCCGACGGCGAGACCGCCTCCTATGCGCTCTGGAACCTGGAAGAGCGGGGCGTCATGTTCGTGGGCGCCGGCGAGAAGACCTACCAGGGCATGATCATCGGTGAGAACGCCCGGGCCGACGACCTGGACGTCAATCCGATGAAGGCCAAGCAGCTGACCAACGTCCGCGCATCCGGCAAGGACGAGGCCATCCGCCTGACGCCGCCCCGACGGCTCACCCTCGAACAGGCGATCGCCTACATCGATGAGGACGAGCTGGTGGAGGTCACGCCCAAGGCCATCCGCCTGCGCAAACAGGTGCTGAACCCCTCCTTCCGGAAGAAGAAGGTCCGCGCGGACTGAGGCGTCGTCGCGCCTTTTCTGCGCAACTTCTGCACGCCATCGCCGGTTAAACTCTGCAAGAGAGCGGTCTTCGATCATCCGGAGATCGTAATCCATACAGTGGAGGACAGCATGAAAACGATCCTGATCGCCGGTGTCGCCTTGACCCTGAGCGCCTCGGCCGGCCTCGCTCAGACCATGGGGACCGGGTCAACCGGCATGGGCGGCCAAGGCGCCGCGACTTCGCCTGCAAGCACCGGAGCCGCCAGCGCCAACCCATCTCAGGCCACCACCACGGGCAGCGGCTCCAGCATAGGGCGCAACAGCGGCGCTGGGATGCAGAACTCGGCGGGTTCGCCGTCAGCCGCCAGCGGCCCGAACAGCATGAACGGCGCCACAGGCATGGGCTCCATGTCCCCTGGCATGGGATCCGCATCCACGGGCATGGGCTCGACGACGCCTGGCGCCGGCTCGACCAATCCCGGCGTAAGCCCCTCCGCTGGACCGCACTGACGTGACGAGTGGCCGGCGGCCGATGTAGGTCACCGGCCGTCTTCCCCCGAAGCGTGATCCCGGCACGCGCCTTGCCCCTGAAACCCGCAACCGTCCCAGCTTGGGACATCGTTCGTTGCGAGGGGCCGCCATGGGCGACGATATCGACCTTCACCTGGGAAAGCGCCTGCGGCGGCGTCGTCGCCTTCTCGGCCTGACCCAGCAGCAGGTTGCCGAGGGCGTGGGTATCCGCTTCCAGCAGATCCAGAAGTATGAATGCGGCGCAAACCGCATCTCCGCGGCGCGGCTGTGGCAGCTCGCGCAGGTGCTGGATGTGCCGGTGAGCTACTTCTACGACGGCCTGACCGAGACGCCGATGCGCCGCGAACGCGATGGCGTAGGGGAGAGCCGCGGCATGGAGGGACGGTCGGCCGACCCTCTGGCCGGCAAGGAGAGACCCAGGACCTGATCCGCGCCTACCAGAACCTCAGAGTACGGCTCTATTGGCCGGATACAACATGACGCCGCTCACGTGACCAGGAGACACGAGGGGAGGGTAGATCAGCGTGACCACGCCTTCAATACCAAGCGCCCGCATCTCGGACCCGCTGAAAGACATGTTCGATGGAATGATCGCTCAGGCTGGCGGATCGTGAGCCACGACGAAGTCGACGGCCGCCTCCAGCATCTGCGTCCGCGTGCCTGGGCTCGACAACCCATGATCCTCGCCATTGAGCCTGACGAAGCTGTGGACCTTATTCGCCCTGCTGAGGGCAGCGTCCATATTCTCGCTTTCGGTGATAGGGACGACAGTATCGTCTTTCCCATGGATCAGCAGGATAGGCGCGTCGGCCTCAAGAGCTTGGTGCACGGGTGACCGGGCTCCAAGGAAACGATCGCCCGACCAGCTCGCACCCATAGCCCCCTCCTCCCAGCGGGCGGCAAGGCCTCAATACGGAACGGCTGGAGGCGGCGCAGTCCGGCGGTCTCCGTACGGGTCCCCATCGCCCTGACGGCCGGCGTTGTCATCCGCATCCGGCTGGCCCTGGCTCAGCCCCGCCGTGTTGCCGAGCAGATCGTCTACGGGATTGTCGTCGGTGGCCGCAGGCGCCGGTGCACCCTGCCCCGTCGGGATGGACTGGACCTTCAGGCGCGGCAGGCTGGCGGCCATGAACTGGCGCCAGAGGTCGGCGGGGGCCGAGCCCCCTGTGACGTGGTGCATGGGGGTATCGTCATCCTTGCCGATCCACACCGCCGCCACGAAGCCGCCCGTGTAGCCGACGAACCAGGCGTCGCGGAAGTCGCTGGTGGTGCCGGTCTTGCCAGCCAGATCGTAGCCTCCGATCGCCGCGTGCGTGCCCGTCCCTGGCGCCACCAGCACCTTGCGCATCATGCCGACGAGCTGGTCCAGCTGCGGCTCGGGGACCACCTGATCGCGAGAGGGGGCGGGGTGCTCGTAGAGCACCTTGCCGTCACGAGTACGGATGCGCTCGATGGCGTAGGCCTGCACGCCATAGCCGCCATTGGCGAAGCTGTCATAGGCCTGGGCCATCTCCAGCGGGCTGACCTGGCTGGTGCCGAGCGCCATGGCCGGGTCGGTATTGATCTCCGAGGTGATGCCGAGCTTCCTCGCAGTGTCGGCCACCTTGTCGCGCCCGACCTGGTCGGCGACTTTGGCGGCGACGGTGTTGATGGAGCGCTGCAGCGCCTCGGCCAAGGTGATGGAGCCGAGATACTCCGGCTCGAAATTGTGCGGGGTCCAGCCGTCGATGGTCACCGGCTCGTCGGTCTCCATCGTCTCGGGGGTGCGGCCGTTCTCGAGCGCGGTCAGGTAGACGAAGGGCTTCCAGGCGGAGCCGGCCTGGCGGCGCGCATCGATGGCGCGGTCGAACTGGCTGTCTGCATAGCTGACGCCGCCGATCAGGGCGCGCACGCGCCCGCTCCCGTCCAGGGCCACCACGGCGGCCTGCTGAACGCCGAGATGGGCGTTGCGCTCCACAACCGAACGCGCGGCCGCCTCGGCCGCTGTGTCGATGGGCAGGTCGAGCGTGGTCTCCACGATCAGGTCGGTCGTGGGCTGGCCGACCAGCTTGCGGACCTGGGCGTCCACCCAGTCCACGAAGTACTGGGCGTGCTGGGTGGCCAGCGCCGGAGACACCCGCACCGAATGGGACAGGGCCTCGTCGCGTTGCTCAGCGGTGATGGCGTGGGTCTCGACCATCTTGTCCAGCACGATGGTCGCGCGGCGTCCTGCGCGCTCCTGCTCGTTCACCGGCGAATAGTGGGTGGGCGACTTCAGCAGCGCGGCGAGCAGCGCCGCCTCCCCGATGGAGAGCTTGGAGGCTGGCTTGTTGAAAAAAGTTTCCGACGCGGACTCGATGCCGTAGGCGCCCGCGCCGAAATAAACCCGGTTGAGATAGAGGGCCAGGATCTGCTTCTTGGAATACTGGTGCTCCAGCCACACGGCCAGCAGCAGCTCCTGCACCTTGCGCTTGATGTTCTGGTCCGGCGTCAGGAACAGGTTGCGCGCCAGCTGCTGGGTGATGGTCGAGGCGCCCTCCGCCGCGTGGCCCCGGTGGATGTCGGCCACCACGGCGCGCCCGATGCCCACGGGGTCAAAGCCCCAGTGCTGGTAGAAGCGCCGATCCTCGACCGAGACGAAGGCGGCGGGGACGTAGGCGGGGAGCGAGTCGATGTCGACCGGCGGCGCGTATTGGCTGCCGCGCACCGACAGCAGGGCGCCGTTTCTGTCCAGATAGCTGATCGAGGGCTGGCGGTGGATGTCGTAGAGCTTGGAGGTGTCGGGCAGGCCACGGGAGAAGACCAGCACGAAGGCGGCCATGAAGATCAGCACCCAGACGCCCAGCACCACGCCCCAGTAGACCAGGGCGTTAGCCAAGGACCGGCGGGGCGGTCCGGAGGGCGCAGGCTGGCGCGGCGGCGGACGTCCGCCGGTCCCGCCGCCGCCAGACCGGCCCGTGGGGCGATCGGCGCTCGCCATGCTCGTGATCTACTCCGCGCGCCCATCAGGGCAAAGCCAGCGGGCCAGGAGCCTTAAGCGTCGCGCCTTTGCAAGAGATGAAGGGTGACATACACGGCCGCAAGCTGGCGCGTGTGGCGGGCCCCGGACAGGAAACACGTTCCTAAGCCCGGCGGATCGCCCTATATGACAACGGAGTCGCGGCCGGGACCGTTGAGCGCGGGCGATCGCGCGCGCCTCGTCCCCGCGCCCGTGGCCGCCCCTTTGGGAAGCGACCCTGATGACCACCCGCCGCAAGAAGATCTACGAAGGCAAGGCCAAGATTCTCTATGAAGGACCCGAGCCCGGCACTCTGATCCAATACTTCAAGGACGACGCCACCGCCTTCAACGCCCAGAAGAAGGCGGTGCTGGAAGGCAAGGGAGTGATCAACAACCGCATCTCCGAATACGTGATGACGCGGCTGAACACCATCGGCGTGCAGAACCACTTCATCCGCCGGCTGAACCTGCGCGAGCAGCTGATCAAGGAAGTCGAGATCATCCCGCTGGAGGTGGTGTGCAGGAACATCGCCGCGGGCTCCATGTCCACCCGGCTGGGCCTGCCCGAGGGCCAGGTGCTGCCCCGCTCGATCATCGAGTTCTACTACAAGAACGACGCCCTGAACGACCCGCTGGTGACCGAGGAGCACATCACCGCCTTCAACTGGGCTCAGACCCAGGAGATCGACGACATGCTGGCCCTGACCCTGCGGGTGAACGACTTCCTGTCGGGCATGTTCAGCGCCGTCGGCATCACGCTGGTGGACTTCAAGATCGAGTACGGGCGGGTATGGGAGGGCGACTTCTCCAAGGTGCTGTTGGCCGACGAGATCAGCCCGGACAGTTGCCGGCTGTGGGACGCCACCACCAACGAGAAGCTCGACAAGGACCGCTTCCGCCGCGACATGGGCGGCGTGATCGAGAGCTATACCGAGGTGGCGCGCCGGCTCGGCATTATGAAGGAGATGCCGAGGGTGATCGAGGGAGGCGTCGCCTGATGCGGGCCGCCCGATGAAGGTCAAGGTTGAGGTGTTCCTGAAGCCCGGCGTGCTCGACGTGCAGGGCAAGGCCATCGAGGGCGCCCTGCATGGCCTGGGCTTCCACGATGTGGCCGAGGTGCGGGTCGGCAAGACCATCGCCTTCGACCTGGCCGAAGAGCCCCGCGACAAGGCGGAGGCGAGGGTGCGGTCGATGTGCGAACGGCTGCTCGCCAACATGGTGATCGAAGGCTACCGCGTGGAGATCGGCTGATGGGCGGCGTGGCGGAAGAGGCGGCGGAGTTCAAGCGGGACGACGCCTTCGCGGGCGCACACCGATTCCGGCGCATCGCAGGGATCGGGCCCGTCTACGAGGTTGTGGAGGTCGGTTCAGAGCGTGTGAAAATCCGGATGATTGATGAGGATGACCTTATTGATCTTCCCCGCGCCAGCGTCGAGCTCGATCCGTTGGCCTGATGTATGCGATCGCTTTCGACCTCAACCTGAGAACCCTGGAGGCGGTCCACCCGAAGGGATTTCAGCAGGCCTATCGAGATGTGGAGCGCACCCTGCACGCCTTGAGCTTTCGACGAGTGCAACAAAGCGTCTACGTGACCAACCAGCACGATCTTGGCCTAGTGTACCGAGCCATCGACGACCTGAGAGCGCTGAACTGGTTTGCGGAGGCCGTGACAGACATCCGAGCATTCCGCGTGGAGGACTGGTCGGACCTCACACCGATCTTCAAGGAGACGCTCCGATGAACTCCGCCGTCGTGGTCTTCCCCGGCTCCAACTGCGACCGGGACTGTGCGGTGGCCATCGAGCGCTCCACCGGCGAGCGGGCGCAGATGGTGTGGCATGGGGAGAGGACGCTGCCGGACAGGCTGGACCTGATCGTCTTGCCCGGCGGCTTCTCCTACGGCGACTATCTACGCTGCGGGGCAATGGCGGCGCTGTCACCGGTGATGGCGCCGGTGAAGGCGGCGGCCGAGCGCGGCGTGGCGGTGGTGGGGGTGTGCAACGGGTTCCAGGTGCTGTGCGAGGCGGGGATGCTGCCCGGCGCCCTGCTGCGCAACGCCGCGCTGAAGTACGTCTGCAAGCCCGTGGCCCTGCGCATCGAGAACGCCCAGACCCGCTTCAGCTCAGGCTTTGGCGAGCGGCGGGAGGCGGTGATGACGGTGGGCAATGGCGAGGGCAACTACTTCGCCGACGAAAACACGCTGGACCGGCTGGAGGGCGAAGGCCAGGTGGTGTTCCGCTACCTGGATAGCCCCAATGGCTCGAGCCGCGGCGTCGCCGGCATCGTCAACGCCCACGGCAACGTGCTTGGGATCATGCCCCATCCAGACCGCGCGTTCGAGCCGGAGCTCGGCTCAGCGGATGGCGCGATCCTGTTCCAGAGCATAGCGGCCAGCGCCTAGCGCGCAGCCAGCGCTTTCTCCCGCACCTCGCTCAGCGTCGCGCCCGGCGACATGCACTCCACGTCCACCTTGATGTGCACGATGGCCGGCCATCCAGACGCCTCCGCCGCGCGGAACGCCTCGGCGAAGTCCGCCGTCCGCTCCACCGTCGCGCCGAATCCGCCGAAGGCGCGGGCGTAGGCGGCGAAGTCGGGGTTCTTCAGGTCCGTGGCGACCACGCGGCCGGGGAACTCGCGCTCCTGGAACAGGCGGATGGAGCCGTAGCTCGCATTGTCCACCACCAGGTTGACGATGGGCAGGCCGTACTGGACCTGGGTGGCGAATTCCTGCCCGTTCATCAGGAAGTCGCCGTCGCCGCTGAGCGAGACCACCTGCCGGTCCGGGTACAGCCGCTTCATGGCGATGGCGGCGGGCGGCCCATAGCCCATGGTGGCCGAGGCCGGGGCGATGTGGCTGTTCAGCTCGCGGAAGCGGTAGAAGCGGTGCAGCCAGGCCGCATAGCCGCCCGCCCCGTTGCACAGGATGGCGTCGGGCTGCAGGTTCTCGCGCAGCCAGACCATCACCTCGCCGAGGTTGACCTCGCCGGGCTGGGGCGTCGCCACCTGCGACCAAGCCAAGTAGTCCGCATGAGCGGTCGCCGCCTGACCCGCCCAGCCGATCTGCGCCGGCGGCGCCAAGGCGGCCAGCGCAGGCGCGGCGCGGCGGGGGCTGGCAGGGATGGCGAGCGTCGGCTGATAGAGCTGGCCGAGCTCGTCCGGATCGGAGTGGATGTGCACCAGCCGCGTCTGGGGCGCGGGGATGTCCAGCAGCGTGTAGCCCTGGGCCGGCACCTGGCCCATACGGCCGCCGACGAGCAGCACCAGGTCCGCCGCCTTGACCCGGGCCACCAGCTTCGGGCTCGCGCCAAGGCCGAGGTCGCCTGCGTAGTTCGGGTGCCAGGCGTCGAACAGGTGGCCACGGCGGTAGCTGGTGGCGACCGGCAGGGCGAAGCGTTCGGCGAAGCGGTGCAGGGCGGCGCGGCTGGCCTCGTCCCAGCGGCTGCCGCCGACGATCACGATGGGACGGCGGCTCTCGGCGAGCATGGCCTGCAGTTCGGCCAGGGCCGCGGCGTCCGGACCGGCCTCGACCGGGCGTACCGGGTGGCCGTCGGTAGAGCGGTCGGCCTGGGCGAGCACGTTTCGCGGCAAGCCGACGACTACAGGGCCCGGGCGTCCGGACATGGCTGTGGAGAAGGCGCGCGCCATCACCTCCCCGACGCGCCCCGGATCGTCCAGCTCTCCAACCCATTTGGAGACGCCGCCGAAGCTCGCGCGCAGGTCCATCTCCTGCCAGGCGCCGCGGTCGCGGAAGCCCTCGTCCACCTGGCCCACGAACAGGATCATGGGCGAGCTGTCCTCATGGGCGATGTGCACGCCCACCATGGCGTTGCTCGCCCCCGGGCCGCGGGTGACCATGGCCACGCCCGGCGTCCCGGTCGCCCGGCCGACCGCGTCCGCCATCATCGCAGCGCCGCCTTCGTGGCGGCAGACCGTGACGGTGATCGGGCTGTCGCGCAGGGCATCCAGCACCGACAGGTAGCTCTCGCCGGGCACGCAGAAGACGTGGCGCACACCCTGGATGACCAGCTGGTCCACCAGCGCCTGGCCCACGGTGCGGCCGATCGATGCTGCACAGTCCATGGGTGCGTCTCTCCGCGGCAGTTCTCAGGCCCCGAACAGCACCGCCTCGGTATAGGCGAGGTCGTTCAGGCGCGGCGCGTGGGCGCCGCGGAAATACTTTGGCGCCCGATCCTTGAAGAACCGCCCTACGAGGCCCGGCGCCGGTCCCTGTGCATCCAGGATCACCAGAGGCAGCCCCTGCGCCAGCAGCCAGCGGCCCAGCGGCCCGGCGAAGCGGGTGAAGCTTGAGGTGTCGGCGCAGTAGGCGAGCTGGGCGACGCGGCGGCCGACGCCCTTCACCTCGCGCGGGAGGAAGGCGAACACGGCCCGCTCTCCGCCGTG
>NZ_CAHJWH010000031.1 GCF_903642205.1 Caulobacter sp. S45
TGGCGGCGCGGCCTGCCGGGCGGCGAGCCGGTGACCGTGGCAGGCCTGCACAGCTCCAGCATCGGGCTCGGCCGGGGCGCGCGCCTGTTCGCCGAGGCCCTTCGCGGCGCGGGCGTGCAGGTGCGGGCCCAGGACGTCGGACCGACCCTCCAGACGGTGCCCGACTTCGCCCTCGAGGCCCCTGGCCTGCTCAGCAGCCCCGGCCTGCTGGTCAGCCACCTCAACCCGCCGGAACTGGCGCTCTGGCTCCAGCGCACCGCGGCCCGCGGCCTCACGGGCCGGCGCCACATCGGCTACTGGGCCTGGGAGCTGCCCATCCTCCCCCCGGCCTGGACCCCCGCCTTCGCCTATGTGGACGAGGTGTGGTGTCCCTCAGAGTTCACCGCCGACGCCGTGCGGGAACGCGCCCCGTCCGGGACGCCGGTCCGGGTGGTGCCCCACCCCATCTTCCAGGTCCCCCGCCTGGCGCCGGACCGGGCGCGGTTCGGATTTCCCGCCGACGCGTGCGTGGTGCTGTCGGCCCTGGACCTGAAGTCCACGTCCGCGCGCAAGAACCCGCTCGGCGCCATCGAGGCCTATCGGCGCGCCGTCCCCGCGCCGGACGGGCGCAGCCTGCTCGTCTGCAAGGTGTCAGGCGGCGGCGACGCCCCCGAACGGCTGGCGGAAGTGCAGGCGGCGCTCTCGGACCGGAGCGACATCCGGCTGCTGCAGCAGGTGCTGAGCGAGGCCGACATGACCCGGCTGATCGCCAGCGTCGACGTAGTGCTGTCGCTGCACCGCGCGGAGGGCTTCGGCCTGCTGCTTGCCGAAGCCCTGTGGCTCGGCAAGCCGGTGGTGGCCACCGCCTGGTCCGGGGTGATGGACTTTCTTGACGAGGCGTCCTCGGCCTTGGTGCCCTGGACGCCCGGCCCGGTACAGGACGTGCAGGTCATGTACGCCGGCGGCTGGTGGGCCGAGCCCGACCTCGACGCCGCCGCCGGACACCTCGGCCGGCTGATCGCCGATCCCCTCGCGCGGGAGCGGCTCGGCGCGCGGGCGGCGGCCCGGGCGGCGCGAGTGTTCGACGCCGCCGCCTGGATCGCCGCGGTGCGCCCGCTGCTGGACTGAGACCCGGCCGCCGGGGGGTTTTGGTCCGGGCCAACGGTCGCACGCGCACGGCCGGCCTTGCCCCGGGCCCCAAGGCCTGGAAGGGAGCGCCATGGAGAGGACACGATGACCGAGCCTGAAGCCGCCATCCAGATCGTGCCCGTCATCATGTCCGGCGGCTCCGGCACCCGGCTGTGGCCCCTGTCCACCGACGCCCGCCCCAAGCAGTTCCACGCCCTCGCCGGCGCCCGGACCATGTTGCAGGAGACTGCGCTGCGGCTCGCGTCCACATCGGCGGAGGGCGGGAGCGACCCGGTCTTCCTGCCGCCCGTGATCATCTGCAACCGCAGCCACGAGCGGGTCATCGAGACCCAGATGGCCGAGATCGGCGTGCATCCCCTGGCCGTGGTGCTGGAGCCCTTCGGCCGCAACACGGCCGCCGTGGCCGTGACCGCGGCGCGCATGGTGCAGACGCTGCGGCCCGGGGCCCTGGCCCTGCTGCTGCCGGCCGACCACGTCATCGCCGACCCGGCCGCCTTTCACTCGGCCATCGCGCGGGGCGCGCGCCAGCCCGACCACATCGTCACCTTCGGCATCGCGCCGACGGGGCCGGAGACCGGCTACGGCTACATCCAGTGCGCCGAAGCGCTCAGCGAGGGGGTGTTCAAGGTGGCGCGCTTCGCCGAAAAGCCGAAGCTCGAGGTGGCCCAGGCCTATCTGGCCGAGGGCGGCTACTACTGGAATGGCGGCATCTTCCTGTTCGCGCCCGAGGTGATGCTGGCCGAGATGGCCGCCCACCGGCCCGACATCCACGCCACGGGGCTCGAGGCGGTGGACGCCGCGGGCCGCGACGGCCTGTTCGTGCGCCTGGACGACGGCCGCTTCATCGCCATCCCGTCGGACTCGGTGGACGTGGCGGTGATGGAGCACACCCGGCTGGCGGCGGTCGCCCCCTGCGACATCGGCTGGGCGGACGTGGGCTCGTGGAGCGAGCTCTGGCGGCTGGGCGGCAAGGACGGCGAGCAGAACCTGATCCGCGGCGACGCGGTGGCCCTGGACACCCAAGGGTCCCTGGTCTGGTCCGACGACGGCATGGAGGTGGGCGTGGTGGGCCTGCGCGACGTGGTGGTGGTGGCGACGCCCGGCGCCGTCATCGTCCTGCCACGCGACCGCGCCCAGGAGGTGAAGACCCTCGTGGAGCGGCTGCGCGCCCGTCGCACCTGACGCGGCCCATCTTGCGCGCGCCCCTGGCGATGCTAGACCGCGGTGGCGCCGCCCTGCGCACGGGCCTGTAGCTCAATGGTTAGAGCCGGCCGCTCATAACGGTCTGGTTGCAGGTTCGAGTCCTGCCGGGCCCACCACCTCCTTGCGCGAGAAGCGATTGCTGGCGCCCCAGTCAAGCGGTTCAAGCGCGTGGCCTTAAGCTACGAGATGACAGCCCACGACCACGCCTCCCTTGTAGCTTTCGCCTGCGGCCTCATCCTGGTGGAAACCGTCCACACGGCCTGGACTGGTCCAAAATCGTCAGCTGCGCGTCGAGAAGACGAGGTGCCCAAGGAAGATCACGAACGACCAAGTCAGCGTCGAGCCGCCTACCAGGATCAACAGACTCCAAGCCGGTGCGATCTTGTCGATGTGCGGCTCCGGGTATTCGGCGACGCTGACTTGGCGCTCCAAGAGCTCCATCAGCTCCCGCGCGGGGGAGCGCTTCGGCTGCGCGTCCGAGACCGCGACGGCTAGGCTGGCTCCCGCCCGGATGGGGACAGCCGCTTCATCCACAAACTTGTGATGCCTCAACGCCATGGCCGTCTCCGATCTGGAGCAAGCATGGAGGGGATTGTCTGCGATTCAGTTCATGAGCATAGTTTAGGGCATATTACTCGAACGCCACGCCCAGCGCCCTCCACCTTAGCGCCTCCTATCCAAGTCAATCGGATCCCGGCCATTCCTCACCACAAGGCGCTCCATCGCCAGCGACACTGCATCGAGAACATGTTCGGCCAGCTGAAAGACCGGCGGCGCGTCCACACCCGCTCCGACCGCTACCCCCCACGCTCATGGCCGCCATCGCGCTCGCCGCCACCGTCATTTTCTGGCTGTGAGGGGTCTGAGTCCTGGGCCTAGCTGCTGCAGGACCAAGCCCAGGCCATCAACGACCGCTGTTACGAGGGACCTGTGGCTCCGCAGAAAGCAGGAGCGATCAATATGATCCGCGCCTCAGCAACACGGCAGGCACGGTCAAGACCAAAATCTTGACGTCCAAAGGGGTGGAACGCCGACGCGCGTAGAGGCTGTCCATCGCCACGCGGCGGCGATAGCTGACGTCGTTTCGCCCGCTGATCTGCCAGAGCCCCGTGATGCCCGGTCTACAGGTGCAATAGAAGCTGAACCTCGGACCGTAACGGCTCACCTCGGCCGACACGATCGGGCGGGGACCGACCAGGCTCATCTCGCCGCAGAGCACGTTCCAGAGCTGGGGCAGTTCATCCAGGCTGGTGGCGCGAAGCACGCGCCCTATCCGGGTCACCCGGGGATCCGCCTTCAACTTGTGATCGCGGCCCCACTCCTCCCGCGCCTCGGGACTTACGGCCAGCAGCCGCCTGAGCACGGCGTCGGCATCGGTCACCATGCTGCGGAACTTCCAACACCGAAAGTTCCGGCCTCCACAGCCAATGCGGGTCTGCCCATAAAAGGGCATTGCTCCGTCGTGAAGCCAAACCAACAAGGCGATCAAGCCCAGGGTCGGCGCCAGAACGACGATCAGGGGAAGAGCGATGGCGAGATCCAGCGCTCGCTGACAAGGTCGCTGGCTCCACCCGGGCGACGCCGAGCGTCTTTGACCAAGCGCCGCGGCGGACGAGATTTCGAGACTTGCAGCCATTATCCCCTCCTCAGCAGCGCGCCCTACATCCGCTATGGGCGGTAACCATATGTCAATTTGTTTTTTGCGCTGCGGCATAACTGGTGGATTCGTGCTGCGGCGCAAGGCATAATTGCCACGGAGTTGACGCTGAAATCGGCTGACGCCTTGAGCCAGCCCGTCGTAACGTCGTGGAGATAGTCACATAGTTGACAAGGCAATTGGCTTGACTCCGACGAGTCAAAGTCTTTGATCCGACCTGCTGTAAGCAGCGTTTCTCGGAGGTGCAAATGAAGGCTCTAGCGGGTATCATTGGCTTAACGATTTGTGCTTTCAACTCGGCGGTCGCGGAGCCTTTACCCGGGGTGATTGTACCTGAAACATTAGGTAGTCCGACCTTTCAAGAGACTTTCCGGACGCTTGATGCGGGGCCTGACTTGGGGCCGTCGTCACCCGGCAGACATCGATGGCGCACAATCCTGAAGAACTCTGATCCCGACCACGCCAAGGATGCTCGCTCCTTGTCGACGAACACCTGGTTTGGGGATCAGTCTGACGGGGCTGGCTCTTCGCCCTTCGCGCTGACGTCCCGCGGCCTTGTGATCACGGCCACCCGGCAGGCGCAGCCTTCCGGCCGATCCTGGCGGTCAGGCGTGCTGACGACGAAATTCAGCTTTTCACAAATGTATGGATATTTCGAATTCTTCGCTGATCTTCCGGCTTGCGTAAAGGCTGCGTGGCCTGGGCTATGGCTCATGCCCGAAAAGGCGGGATGGCCTCGAGGCGGTGAAATCGACGCGCCCGAAACCATCGGGGACGGAAAAGTCTATTGGACGGCGATCAGCGGGGCGACCGGCGGCAAGACGCAGCGCCAGATCACCAGCGCCGCAGATTGCACACGGACGCTTCACAGGTATGGCGTCCTGTGGCGGCCTGACAGGATCGGCTACTACTACGATCGACATCTGGTGGGCGGTGCGCCGACACCTCCCGACTATGACAGCCCGATGTACCTGCTGATCGATCTGAACGTGGGAGGCGGTTGGCCCGGGCAGCCCGATCCAGCCCTTCGTCAAGTGTCCATGACCATCGACCACGTCGCCGCCTGGCCGCTGAAGGCGCCCTGAACGGCGATGAGACCTCGCTCAGGAAGCGCTCGGCGGCAGGATTTTTGCACTGTCGCCTTCCGTGTCATAAAAGGGCCAGTGATTTGACGAGCTTCTCATCGGCCACGCTGTGGTCGACGGTCAACGCGGCGGCTGGCGTCCTTCTGCCGACCCTGGTCTTCGCTTTCTTCGCCCATATCGTCCCGGTCTCCGAGGTCGGCGTGGTAGCCGTCGGGCTGGCCTGGATCGAAATGATCAAGGTGCTCAGCCCCCAGGGCTTCTACGAGCAGCTCATCAGCCACAATTCCGATCAGAAGACCCACGAGTCGGTCCTGGCGGTGCTGCTTGCGACGGCCACCATCTCCTATTTCGCGTATGTAGGGGTGATCTGGATTTCCGGCCTTTGGCGACACGGTGGCCAGACCTTGCTGCTGGCGCTTTGTCTGCTGGGGCTTCGCCTCGTCTCCGACATCATTGTTTTGCAGCCACAAGCCCTTCTGGTGCAGGAGTTACGCCTACGCCGGATCGCAATGCGCGTCGTCTGGGCCAATCTGGGATCAGGCGTCATCGGGCTGGTTCTGGCTCGTTTCAATCCGCTCATCGGCTTCGTCAGCTACTATATCAGCCAATCCGCGCTGACGCTGATAATGACGGTCTTGGGATCTGGACGCATCACCTTTCCCAGGCTTCGGGTCGAGCTGCTCAGACCGCTCATGCGTAACGCAGGATATGCAAGTGGCGTCCGCCTGGTCGCAGCTATGAATAACTACTTTGACCAGATATTGCTCTCGACCCTTGTGCCGATCACCATCCTGGCGAGATACAACCTCGCCAAACGGGTCGAGACGACGCTGATTACCGGCAGCTCCGCATTTCAAGGCGTGCTGTACCAGCCTCTGTTTGCGAGGACGCCATTGGGCGGGCGGGATGCACTGTTACGGCAATGCATCCGTACGCTGAACGTTCTCTTTGGCATGCCTGTGATCCTGTTCATCATCAACAACGGGCTGCTCGTGAAAACGGTGTTCGGGCGACAATGGGCTCCTGCCGCGACTCTGGCGGCGATCATGGCCGCCAGCGGGCTTGCGCGTGCATACGGAAGCATTCACGGCGCGCTGTTGTCGGTCAGCCAGCGCAACCTCCGCCAGCTTGTGGTAACCCTCACCTCCGGAGCTGCGGGCGTCGGCATTGTACTCGCCTTGAACAGCTTTGGCCTGATCGCGGTCGCCCTGGGCTTGCTCGCCCGCAACCTGGTCGTCAGCCTTTGGTTCGCTTTGATGACGCGTGAGGACATGCCGCACACGTTACGACGCTACTGCACAGAGTGCGTCGGCCCGCTCTTGGTAATCGGTGGTCTGGGCTGGGCGGGCGGGTTAGCTTCGCGCCTGATCATAGGAGCCGACTCTCCGTTCGCGCCCTGGGCGGCGTTGCTGACTTCGACCCTGATCATCGCAGTCACCGGGGCCTTGGAGTTTCGGAACGAGCTCTCCGCCGTCCTGAAGCGCGGTCTCCCTGGCCGCCGACGGGTGGCCGAGGCCATGGTGTCCTGAGATGTTCGCGGGATCGCCTTGTGCCGCCAATTGGAGGCGGAGCTGGCCGCTATGACCAAGCTCTCGGCGCAGACCTGCGCCAAAGCGGCGCGCCCGGAGGGTGGCCGGATCGCCTACTTCGTGCACAACCTGAACGACGCCGCAGTCGCCAAGCGGATCCGCATGTTCCAGGTCGGCGCGGCCGAGGTGCAGGTGGCGGGCTTCTGGCGGGGAGCCCAGGCCCCGCCCGCGGTCGAGAGCGCACTCGCGACCAGCCTCGGCCGGACCAGCGACGGTCATCTGCTCCAACGGGCGCTTATGGTCGTCGGGCGCCGCTTCAAGCTGGCCGAACTCGATCCGGTGGTCGCAGATGCCGATATCATCGTCGCCCGCAACCTCGAAATGCTGGCCATAGCAGTGGGCGTCAAAAGGCGGACCCGTCGGCCAATACGCCTAGTCTACGAATGCTTGGACATACATCGTCTCATGTTCAGGTCGAGCTGGGCGGGACGCGTGATGAGGAGCGTGGAACGACGCCTGCTTGCTCACGTGGACATCATCATTGTAAGCTCTGGCGCCTTTCGCGATCGCCATTTCCGGGGGCGACAAGGTTGGAGCGGGCCCGTTCTACTGGTGGAGAATAAGGTCCTCCAGCTCGAGGGCGATAATGATCCGCCCCCTCGTCCACCAGGACCGCCCTGGCGCATCGGTTGGTTCGGCATGATACGTTGCGCCCGCAGCCTCGACATATTGACGCGTCTCGCAGAGCGTTTCGACGGCAAGATCGAGGTGATCATCAGAGGACGTGTGGCAGAAAGCGAGTTCGACGACTTCTCCGGGGACGTCTCTAGAGCTCCCTTCGTCCAGTTTCTGGGAGCCTACAACGGGGCTGATTTAAGTGACATCTACGGCGACGTTCACTTCGCCTGGGCCTTGGATTTCTTTGAAGAGGGCGAAAACTCTACACTCTTGCTGCCAAATCGGTTATATGAGGCAAGCCTATACGGCGTCCCGGCCATGGCACTTGGCAGTGTGGAGGCGGGAGCGTGGCTGGCCCGGCACGGCGCGGGTGTGCGCCTTGAAGACACGGAAGCTTCGCTTCTGGACTTTATTGAGACCCTGACCTCTGACGTCTATCAGACGCTTGTTTCCCAGGTCCGGAATATTCCTGCTAATGACCTTGTATTCGACGCACCTGATTGCAGGAAGCTCATCTCCCAGCTGAGAGGTGGCGATCATGAAGCCTGACCCATCGCTGGGCTCGCTCATCGTCATCCCATGTCTCGATGAGGAAAGGCACCTGCCGGGGCTTCTGACCCTGCTCATAGACGATGCGCCGCCGAACAGTCTGATTGTGGTCGTCGACGGCGGAAGCACGGACGGCACCGTCATGTGCGCGGAAAGCTTCGCCGCTCGGCACGCAAACGTCCGGCTCCTGCACAATCCGGCACGCATCCAGAGCGCCGCCGTAAACACCGCCGTTCGCGCGCTAGGGGCCGGCCGCAAGTGGCTCGTGCGGATCGATGCGCACTTGACCTATCCCCGGGGCTATGTGGCGGGGTTGATCGAAAAGGGCGAGGCTTTGGACGTTGCGGCGGTCGTGGTGCCGATGGTCACCGAAGCCGACACACGCGAATGGTTCCAAAAGGTTCTCGCTGCGCTTCAGAACACTGTGCTGGGCACTGGAGGCGCCGCGCATCGCGGCGCCCGCACCGGGCGCTTCATAGAGCATGGTCATCACGCCCTCTGCGGGATCGCCGCCTTCAGCGCCATAGGCGGCTATGACGAACAGTTCAGCCACAACGAGGACGCGGAGTTGGACATCCGTCTGCGGCGGGCAGGTGGTCGCATCTGGCTGGAACCGCAGTTTACCATCATCTACCATCCGAGGCGTGCCTTAAGGCCTCTCATGCGCCAGTACTTCAAGTACGGTGAAGGGCGGGCCCAGACGGGCCAACGTCATAAAACCCGTTTGAAGGCAAGGCAGCTGGCGCCCTTGTCGGTACTGCCAGCCGTGCTTTGCGTAGCCGCGTCGATCGCCCTTGCACCTTTCATGGGGGCTCTGAGCTTATGGGGTGCGGTCCCGTTCGCAGCCTGGGCCTGCTTTTCCGTCCTCTACGGGTTTTTGCTCGCCATAAAGCAAAGAGACCTGCGTATTCTGGCCAGCGGCCCCATCGCCATGGCTATGCATCTCGCGTGGTCGTGCGGATACTGGCGACAAATCCTGGTCGGCTTTCGCCCGGGGCCTGAGCCGTCGCGCCCACTCCAAAGCATCGACCGTCCACATGCTGAACAAGCCTAGCTTGAGCCAAGGTCTTACCGGCGTCCTCATTGGCCGCTCGATCAGACGGCTAGACGCGACTCCGACAATAGAAGGGCTGCGTGATCATGATCTTGATCCTCCCCCAAGAAGGTGGAGGGAGTTTTGCCGCTCTGCGTTCCATCCCGGCCGGGCTGATATAGGCAGGGCTGAGTGGCGGTCGGCAGGACGTGTGGAAGCCGTCGGTGTATCCGAACAGGTCCCGCCGGGCCTCGCTGACGGTGGCGTAGACGCGGTGATGGAGCCGTTCGATCTTGAGGGTATGGAAGACGCTTGGCTTACGCGGGTGATGACCGCCCCGATGGCGGCGATGCGCTCCACGTCCTGGTAGCCCGGTTGGCCGAGGTCTTCCCCAAAGATGTCCGGGTCGAGCTGTTCATAGCTCAGGTGGCAGCCGAGATCAGGAAGAGTGTCGGTCAAGGCCTGCAGCAGCTCGTCCCGACCCTCTACAATGGCGCTTCCGGTGTAGAGGATCATCCGGCCGCCCTGCGCGAGCCGGCCTGCGGTGTGGAGGGTCCAGTCGAGCGAGAGCTGGGCGCCGTGCATGCCGCCGCCGTTGCGATAGGCGCGGTCGCACGGATCCAGCATAAACGGTGGGTTCGCCAGGGCCAGATCAATGTCCTGCAGCGGGTGCGCGCCCGCGTCTACGATCATGGTCTCCACCCTTCGCCCGGCATGGGCGGCATTGACTGTGGCCAGTCCCAGCGCCTTCCTGTTCACCTCGGTCATCACGACCCGCGCCTCGGGGAACAAGGCTCCGGCAACCAAGCCGCCCACGCCGGCGCCAGCGCCCAGGTCCACGATCATGCGCGGCGGCGGCCGTCCTTGCAGGCTCGCGCAGATCAGTCGGCCGAACCGATATGAGTCCGGACCGAGGAACACCGCATCCTTGTCGTCGGTCGGGTATGCGGAGTGGAGGAACAGCTGGTCCGCCAGGCGTGACACCCGGACCCGGCTGCGCAAGACCTCGCCGTCGATGTCCAGCAGCCCGGCTTCACGCAGCGATCGGCTCAGCTGCAGACCGATCACATCGGCTGTAAAGGGCAGGCTCCATCCGAAAACGTCCCGCAGGTTCCGGGCGCGCCCCTTCCGGGCGCAAACCCTCGCGTGAGTGGCGGGCGTGGGAGCTATGAAGTCGTAGTGAAGGCTTTCAAGCGTCTGCAACAGATGTAAGAGGGCGCCCTCCGGAGCGCTTGCCGCGTTTGGATGCCCGGCCGCCTTGGTCATCGTATCCAACATCTGCTGCTATGCAGCCTCCAAATCGCGCTTTGATCCGTTCCAGACAACAGCCGCCGGATGCTCATGTTCCAGGTCAGGTACGTCGTCTTAGGTGATCATCGGCTCGACTGGGCGTCCTTGTCAGCGCGCCGTTCTGGAAAGGCGCGTCGATGCCGGCTGGGCGGGACGCGGTGTGGACCATCTGGGGATCGGGCGCCGGGGCGGCTTACCCACGATGCACTCGATCGTGTTACATTCGCCTGCAGATCAGTCTGGAGGCGCGTCCTGCACGATGTCGAGCAAGCCCGCCGCCCTGTCCCCGACGGCCGCAAGCGATGCAGGCACGGGACGGGATGCGGGTCTGGCCAGAGGCATCGGCGCATCTGGCCTCGCCATGGCGGTCTTCAACACCGTTGTAGGCGCCGGCATCTTCGTCCTGCCGGCGGCCCTGGCGCGTGACATCGGGTCGGCCGCTCCCCTGGCCTATCTTGGCTGCGGCATCGGCATGGCGGGGGTCGTGCTCTGCTTCGCGGCCGCGGCCAGCCGCGTTCCCACCAGCGGCGGACCCTACGGCTACGCCGAGGCGGCCTTCGGCCCCTATGTCGGGTTCCTCATCGGGGTTCTGGTCTGGCTGGGCGCCGTGCTGGCGGCGGCCGGCATCTCGGCGGCCATCGCCGACGCCGCGGGCCGCTTCATCCCCCTGTTCACGCATCCCCCGGAGCGGAACATGCTCATCGTCGCGCTCCTGGGCGCGATCGGGGCGATAAACATCTTGGGCGTTGCGCCCGGGGCGAGGCTCGTCGGCCTGCTCACTGTCGTCAAGCTCGTGCCCCTGGCGGTCCTGCTCGGGGTCGGCGCCCTGCACGTGCATGTGTCCAATCTGGCGCTGAGCGTGCCGGCGCCTTCAGCGTTCGGCCGGGCCATGCTGCTCGCCGCCTTCTCCTTCCAGGGCATGGAGGGCGCCCTGGCGGTGAGCGGCGAGGTCCGGCGGCCGGCGCGCAACATCCCGCTCGGCCTGCTGAGCGCCATGAGCTGCGTCGCGCTCCTCTATGTGGCGATCCAGGTGGTGACCGAGGGCGTGCTCGGCCCCGCGCTCGGGCGGTCGGCGGCTCCGCTGGCGGATGCGCTGGCCGGCGTCTCCCCAGCGCTGGTGGCGCTTCTGCTGGTCGGCGCGACAGTGTCCATGATGGGCTATCTGGCGGGGGACATGTTGAGCGCCCCGCGCATCCTCTTCGCCTTTGGACGTGATCGTTTCCTGCCACGCTGGGTCGCGGTGCTGCATTCGCGGACCCGGGCGCCCTACGTCGCGATCCTGCTGCACGTCGGGGTCGGCGCGCTCCTGGCCGTCTCAGGCAGCTTCGCCGAACTCGCCGTGCTCTCGGCGCTCGCCACGGTGGGCGTCTACATCGTCAGCTGCGTGGCGGCCGTGGTCCTGCAGCGGCGCCATGTCGCCCGGTCCGGGCCACCGCTGAAACTTCCCATGCTGCCCGCCGCGGCGGCGGTCGGGGTGGTCAGCATGATCTGGATCGGCGCACACGCCACCTGGCGCGAGGCGCTCGGGTTCGTCGCCACGCTCGTCGTCAGCACGATCTGGTACGTCGCCGCGCTCAAGCTCAACCGCTCCACCGGCCGCACGCCCCCGGCGTAGAAGATTGCATGGATGGCGGCGACGACCGGCACGCCTGGACCGAAGGGCGACAAGCCGGCGCCGCCGAACGGCCGGCCGGCAGGGCAGGCGACACGACGCAGTATGGGACGGCGTCGTGTCGTCAGGCTACTGCATCGTCGGTATGACGAAGCTGGAGTCGGGCTCACGGGCTTTGCCGGTGCGGCTCGGGCCGCCGTCCTCCGACCGGCGGGACAGCGGGCCGCCATCGGGCCAGCGGGCGGTGACGGTCTTGACCTTGGTCCAGAACTTCACGCCTTCCATCCCGTGCTGGTTGGTGTCGCCGAAGGCCGAACGCTTCCAGCCGCCGAAGGTATGGTAGGCGACCGGCACCGGGATCGGCACGTTGATCCCAACCATGCCGACGTTCACACGTGCGGCGAAGTCGCGGGCGGCGCGCCCGTTCTGGGTGAAGATCGCCACCCCGTTTCCGTACTGGTGCTGGGACGGCAGCGCCAGGGCCTCCTCGAAGCTGTCGGCGCGCACCAGCTGCAGCACGGGGCCGAAGATCTCCTCCTGATAGGTCCTCATGCCGGTCTTGACGTGGTCGAACAGGCTGGGGCCGATGAAGAAGCCCTTCTCATGACCCTGCAGCGCGAAGTCGCGTCCGTCCACTACCAGCTCGGCGCCCTCCTCCACGCCGAGCCCGATGTAGTCGCTGATCTTCTGGCGGTGGGCCGAGGAGACCACGGGGCCGTACTGCGCCGAGGCGTCGGAGGACACGCCGACCTTCAGCGTCTCGATCTCCGCCACCATGCGCTCGCGCAACGCGTCGGCGGTCTGCTTGCCGACGGGCACCGCCACGGGCAGGGCCATGCAGCGCTCGCCGGCCGAGCCGAAGGCGGCGCCGGCCAAATCCTTGACCACCTGGTCCATATCTGCGTCGGGCAGGATGACGCCGTGGTTCTTGGCGCCGCCCATGGCCTGGACGCGCTTTCCTGACTTCGCGCCTTGCATGTAGACATAGTGGGCGATGTCGGAGGAGCCGACGAAGCTGACCGCCTTGATGTCGGGGTGCTGCAGGATGGCGTCGACGGCCACCTTGTCGCCGTGCACCACGTTCAGCACGCCCGCCGGCGCGCCGGCCTCCATCATCAGCTCGGCCAGTCGCACGGGCACGCTGGGATCGCGCTCGCTGGGCTTGAGGATGAAGGTGTTGCCGACCGCGATGGCCACGCCGAACATCCACATCGGGATCATGCCCGGGAAGTTGAACGGCGTGATGCCCGCGACCACCCCCAGGGGCTGGCGCATGGAATAGACGTCGATGCCGGGGCCGGCGCCTTCGGTGTACTCCCCCTTCAGCGCATGCGGGATGCCGCAGGAGAACTCGATGACCTCGAGCCCGCGCTGGATGTCGCCCTTGGAGTCGGCGATGACCTTGCCGTGCTCGCTGGAGAGCAGCTCGGCCAGCTCGGTCAGGCTCGCTTCCACAAGGCGCTTGAAGTCGAACATCACCCGCGCCCGGCGCTGCGGGTTGGTCGCCGCCCAGCCGATCTGGGCCTGGACGGCCGCCTGGACGGCCGCGTCCATCTCCTCCACCGAGGCCAGGGCCACGCGGGCCTGAACCTCGCCGATGTTGGGATCGTAGACGTCGCCGAAGCGGCCGGAGGCTCCCGCCTGGGCGTGTCCGTTCACGAAGTGCCGTATGTCGCGCATGTCATTCCTGCCTGTCGGTCGAGCGCTAGCATCGCGAACAGGCGGCGCGTAGTGCAATGTTGCGGCTCAATACCTGTAGGATTTCATGAGGCCGGAGCCGGGCCGACAGGCTCGGTCAGAACTTCAGCCGCACGCCGCCATAGCCGGCGCGGCCAAGCGAGCCGTACTGGTGGGCGGTCTCGTAGCGCGTGTCGGCCAGGTTCTCGGCCCGGCCATAGAGCTCCAGGTTCTCAGCGAGTGCATAGCTCGCCCGCAGGTCGACCAGGGTGTATGATTTCAGCAATGTCGCGGACTGGTCGCTGTCAAAGCTGCGCCCGGCGTAGCGGGCGGCGACCGTGGTGCTCAGCCGGATCGGCCAGACATAGGTGGCCGAGAGGTTGGCGGCGGCCTTGGGCCGGCGCGCCAGCTGGTCGTTCACCGCCTCGCCCGACTTATCCTGGTCGTCGTCGAAGGTGTAGTTGCCGGCGATATCCAGGGCCGTGACGGGCTTCCAGTCGGCCTGCAGCTCCACGCCCTCGGCCTCCGCCTTGGCCAC
Source organism: Caulobacter sp. S45 (assembly GCF_903642205.1). Lineage (GTDB taxonomy): Bacteria > Pseudomonadota > Alphaproteobacteria > Caulobacterales > Caulobacteraceae > CAHJWH01. The sequence continues at coordinate 13,980 of NZ_CAHJWH010000031.1, forward strand.
ATTGTCGTAATAGCCGAAGTTGGCCAGGCGCGCCGGGGTGCACCCGGCCTGGGCGGCGCTGAAGCAGTCGACGAAGTCGATCAGGTTGGTCGTCTTGCGCCCGAAGTAGGTTGCGGAGACGACCACCCGGTCCTGCAGGAAATGCTGCTCCACGCCCGCATCCCAGCCATTGGCCTCCTCCGGCCGAAGGCTCAGCGAGCCGTAGGCGCTGTAGAGCTGGTACAGAGACGGCGCCTTGAAGCCCTGGCCGAAGCTGGCGCGAAGGATGGTGCCGGGAATGACCACATAGGCGGCCGAGGCCTGGCCGGTGACGTGGTCGCCGAAGGTGGAATGAGCGTCGTAGCGGAGGCCTCCGGTCAGGGTCAGGTTCGCCAGCACCTGGCCGGTGATCTGGCCGTAGCCGCTGTCGGTGGAGGTGTTGGCCTTGGTGGCCGGGCCGCCGAAGCTGTCGGTGTTGAAGCTCGACTTCTCGTCCTGCGCCCCGAAGACGAGGGTGTACCCCTGCGCAATCGCGAAGGTCCCTTCGTAGTCGAAGGTGTTGACCCGGCCGAGGCCGTCGAAGGTCGACTTGCCACCGTACGCGCCGTCCGGCTCCTCGTTGCGGCGGTCGAGCTCGTTGTACTCGTAGGCGACGCGGTTCTTCAGCCGTCCGTCGAAGGTGGAGAGGTTCAGGCCGGTATAGTCCACCACCTGCTGGGTGCGGCCGAACTCGTCGTCGTCGCCGAACGAGGAGTAGCCCAGGGCCGCGTCGACGGGTGTATCAAAGCCGTCGAACTCCGCGCGGCTCCAGGTGTAGTAGGCGCGCTCGTCGAACTGCAGGTCCGGGGTGAGATCGTAGCTGAACCGGCCCGAGGCGCCTGCGGTGTGGAAGCCGTCGTCCTCGCGCCCGCCGAACGCCCGGTCGAAGGCCGAGACGCTGTCGGTGGAGTCGTAATAGGCGCCGAGCCGGAAGGTCGCCGGCCCGTCCTTGCCGCCGATCCCGCCGCGCACATAGGCCGTGCCATAGGAGCCGCCTTCCGCCTGGGCGTCGCCCTGCAGCGGGCGGGTGGCGTCGGCGGTAATGTAGTTGATGACGCCTCCGATGGCCTCGCTGCCATAGAGTGTGGATTGCGGCCCGCGCAGCACCTCGATGCGCGAGACATCGCCGGTGACCAGGTTGGCGAAGTCGTAGCCCGTGCCGGTGGCGGAGGGGTCGTTGACCTTGACCCCGTCGATCAGCACCACGGTGTGGTCGGAGTCCGCGCCTCGGATGAAGACGGAGGTGGGCTGGCCGGGTCCGCCGTTGCGGTCCAGCGTCAGGCCTGGGGTGCGCGCCAGGATGTCGGCGACATCGGTCTCCTGGTCCGCCTGGATGTCGGGGCCGGTGAGCACCGTGATCGACTGGCCTACCTGGCTGATGGGCGCGGGCGAGCGGTTGGCGGTGACCACCACGGTCGGGGCCTCGGTGGCTGCGCCGGCGCCTGCGATATCCGGCGTGGGAGCGGTGGCCTGGGCCAGGGCGGATGGCGGGGCGCCCCAGGCTGCGAGGGCGAGGGCGGCCGAGGATACGGCGGCGAGGTAGGTCGGCTTCATGGTCTGCTCCGAATGCAAAGCCGCACGCGCACGACCACGCCTCACGGCGCAGCCGCCCGCGCGAAGCGGGACGACAAGCCGTCATTCGGGAACGACCCGTACCGCTCGGCGCACCTCGACCGGGCGATGGACAGCCGCGTCGGGCAGGTCTCCTGGCTTGCGGGTCAGCACCTCGACCGTCGCCTTCCCAGGGCCCCGAGGGGCCCCAGTGGCATGTGACGGTCAGGCTCGCCGCTTACAGTTGCGAGGGCAGCCGGGGGTTCGCACCCCGTTCCCATATTCACCCTCTCTCGAGGGACCTGACGCAAGCGCGGCCATATACAAGGGTCACGGCCCGGTCAACGCGGCCGATGTCGCCTTGCCGGCCGCCTTGCCGCCCCGCGGCCACGCGCTAGGCTGGCCGGATGCGCTGCGGGGGTCTGGACGGATTGAAGCTGATCGTGCTGGCCTCACTTGTCGGCGCACTCGGCTGCTCGATCCCGCGGGCGGTCGCGCGGCCTGTGCGCGTCATGTCGATCAACGGGTGCAGCGACCAGCTTGTGCTGGCGCTGGCCGATCCGCGGACGATCGCCTCGGTGACCTGGCTGTCGCGCGATCCGGAGGGGTCGTACATGTGGCGCGCGGCGCAGCACGTACCTGTCAACCACGGCTCCGCCGAGGAGGTGGTGCGCGACCATCCCGACCTGGTGATCGCAGGAAGCTATACCACGCCCGCCACCCGGGCGCTGTTGGTCAAGCTGCACTATCGCCTGCTGGTGCTGCAGCCGGCGGACAGCTTCGACGACATCCGCCGCGAGACCCGCACCGTTGCGTCGGCCCTCGGCGCGACCGAGCGCGGGCGGGCCCTCATCGCCCACATGGATGCAACCCTGACCCGGCTCGCGGCCGACAAGGGGCCGCCGCTGCGCGTGGCCGCCTGGGACGGGGCTGGCTTCTCCGCAGCGCCCGGTTCGCTCTACGCCTCGATCCTGAAGGTGGCTGGCGCGCGCAACGTCACCGCCCAGACACAGGGGATGGGCGGCTCGACACCCGAGGTCGAGAAGCTGATCGCCACGGCGCCCCAGCTGCTGGTCGCCGGCGCACCGGGATTCGAAAAGCCGGGGCGCCAGACCGATGTGGCGCACCACCCGCTGGTCAGGCGCTTCTGGTCAGATCGCACGCTGGTCGTCCCGCTCTCAAGCTATGAGTGCGGAACGCCCTTCTCGGCCGACGCCGCGCTTTCGTTGAGGGAGCAGATGCGCGCCAAGCTCGCCCGGGCGCAGACGCCCCTGCCCTTCGCTCCGGTCTCGACACCATGAAGCCTGCCCTGCTGCTCGCCCTCGTGGTGGTGGTCGTGCTGGCGGCCTCAAGCTCGCTGCTCGTCGGAGAGGTGGGCGTCTCGCCGGCTCAGGCGGTCCGCGCCGTGCTCGCGGCGCAGCCGAACCTCACGACGCTGGTGCTCTGGGACATCCGTCTTCCGCGCACCCTGCTGGCGCTCTTGATCGGCGGGATCCTCGGCCTGTCCGGGGCGGTGCTCCAGGGTCTGCTGCGCAATCCCCTGGCCGAGCCCGGCCTGCTCGGCGTGTCGTCGGGAGCATCGTTCGGCGCGGTCATCGCAATCTACTACGGCCTGACCAGCGCGACGAGCCTGGCCGCGCCGGTGTTCGGCCTTGTCGGCGCGCTGGTCACCACAGGCGCCGCCATGGCGCTCGCCCGCCGCGGCGGAACGCTGGCCCTGATCCTGGCGGGCGCGGCCGTTTCTGCGATCGCCGCGGCGGGGGTCGAGCTGGCCCTGAACTTTTCTCCCAACCCCTACGCGGCCTATGAGATCACCACCTGGCTCATGGGCTCCTTGGCCGACCGGAGCTGGGACCACGTCAAGCTCGCGGCCCCCTTCATTGTGGCGGGTGGCGTCCTGCTTCTGCTGACCGGCCGTGGACTGGACGCGCTGGCGCTCGGCGAAGCCCAGGCTGAGAGCCTGGGTGTCGATGTCCGCCGCCTGCGTCTGCTCGCTCTGTTCGGTACCGCCTTAGGCGTCGGCGCGGCCACCGCGGTGGCCGGCGCCATCGGCTTCGTGGGCTTAGTCGCTCCACACCTCATGAGGCCGCTGGTCGGCCATCGGCCAGGACAGGTCCTGATCCCGGCGGCGCTGGCCGGGGCGCTGATCGTCACCATGGCGGACCTCGCCACCCGGCTGATCCATCTCGGTCCAGAGCTGAAGCTCGGGGTGCTGATCAGCCTGATCGGCGCGCCCTTCTTCCTGTGGCTGGTCATCCATGTCCAGAGGCGATCGCCTTGAGCGGCTTGCGTCTGGTCGGCGTCAGCGTGAAGCGCGAAGGCCGGACGGTGCTGACGGAGGCGTCGGCCGCCTTCCCGCCCGGCTCCCTCACCGCCGTGATCGGCCCGAACGGCGCTGGCAAGAGCACCCTGCTGGCGGTCGCCGCCGGTCTGCTCAAGCCTCATGCAGGCGCGCTCACCCTGGACGGTCGTCCGCTGGAGACATTCGGGCGACAGGCGCTGGCGCGGCGTCGGGCCTACCTGCCGCAGTCCCCGCGAGCGGACTGGCCGATCAGCGTGGAGCGCGTGGTGGCGCTGGGCCTGACGCCCTACCTGCCGGCGTTCGGCAGGCTGCCGGACGAGCTTGAGACGCAGGTGGAGACGGCGCTGCGGTCCCATGACCTGCTGGCGCTTCGTCACCGCCGGGCTACCGAACTCTCCGGGGGCGAGCTGTCGCGCACCATGCTGGCGCGCGCGGTGGTGGGCGATCCCGACCTGCTGCTCGTGGACGAGCCGACGGCCGGGCTGGACCCGCGCCATGCCCTGGACGCCGCCCATCGGCTTGGCCAGCGCGCGCAAGCGGGCCGGACGGTAGCCATGGCGATCCACGACCTCCACCTCGCCCTGCGTTTTGCCGACCAGGTCGTGGCGCTGAAAGACGGATGCATCCTGGCGGCCGGCCCTTTGCGCGAAGTGCTTGATGAGCCACTGCTTCGCCGCCTCTATGACATGCCCGCGCGCCTGATCCGCGACCCGGACGGCGTCTCGGTGCGCTTCCTTGGGTGAAGCCCAACAGTCCTGAAGGCGCACGTCCGTGGCCTGCCCACGGCCTTACACCGGACCCACGGCCTGCCTCCTAGACCCCAAAGCCCGCTTCGGCGCGACAGGCCGCCAAGGCGGTTCGATCCCAGGCGACCAGGTTCCGCGGGGCGCCTGTGTTCGAGGGCTGCACCCGCTCTTACGGCCTGCACCTCCGGCGCCTACATCCGCTATCCGCATCCATGAAGCCCCGGTGGAGCCTTGGGAGGCTGCAGACGTTGCTCGCGCAGCGATACCTGCAGTTCCGGTCCACACACCCTGCGGCCGCCTTGAGTCTGGAGTCAGCATGTATGAAGCAGTCGATGCGGAGCTGTCCCGGCGCGGGGTTCTCGCGGTGGGAGCAGCGTCGATGGCGGTGAGCGTGGCCCCCGCCGTCGGCAGCGCGCGCCCGGCGCCGGAGCTCCAGCCCTCCACCGCGCATGTCGCCTTCGAGGTCAACGGAGAGCGTCAGGCGTTGGAACTCGACACCCGCACCACCCTCCTGGACGCCCTGCGCGAGCACCTTCACCTGACCGGGTCCAAGAAGGGCTGCGACCACGGCCAGTGCGGGGCCTGCACCGTCATCGTGGACGGGCGGCGGATCAACTCCTGTCTGACCCTGGCGGTCATGCACGAAGGCTCGCGCGTCACCACCATCGAGGGGCTGGGCTCGCCCGGTCGGCTGAACCCCATGCAGGCGGCCTTCGTGAAGCACGACGGCTACCAGTGCGGCTACTGCACGCCAGGCCAGATCTGCTCGGCGGTGGCGGTGCTGGACGAAATCCGCGCCGGCATCCCGAGCCATGTCAGCGCCGACCTGAACGCGCCCTCCGCGACCACCAGCGACGAGCTGCGCGAGCGCATGAGCGGCAACATCTGCCGCTGCGGCGCCTACTCCAACATCATCAAGGCGATGAGCGAAGTGGCCGAAGCCTCGGGGACGCCCGCATGAAGCCCTTCACCTACGAGCGGGCCACGAGCCCGGCCGGGGCCGCCGCGGCGGCGGCGACTGCGCCGGGCGCCAAGTTCATCGCGGGAGGCACCAACCTGCTCGACCTGATGAAGCTGCAGGTGGAGACGCCGTCGCACCTGATCGACGTCAACGGCCTGGGCTTCGACCGGATCGAGCCGACGCCGGAGGGCGGCCTGCGGGTCGGCGCGCTGGTCCGGAACACCGACCTCGCCGCCGATCCTCGCGTGCGACGCGACTACGCCGTCCTCTCCCGCGCGCTGCTGGCCGGAGCGAGCGGCCAGCTCCGCAACAAGGCGACCACGGCGGGCAACCTGCTGCAGCGGACGCGCTGCCCCTACTTCTATGACACCAACCAGGCCTGCAACAAACGCCGGCCAGGCTCCGGGTGCGCGGCCATCGGCGGCTTCACCCGTGGACATGCGGTGGTGGGCGCCAGCGAGCAGTGCATCGCCACCCACCCGAGCGACATGGCGGTGGCCATGCGCGTGCTGGACGTAACGGTGGAGACGGTGCGCCCCGACGGATCCACCCGAGCGATCCCGATCGCCGACTTCCACCGCCTGCCCGGCGACACGCCGGATGTCGAGACCGCCCTGACCAAGGGCGAGCTGATCACCGCGGTCGTGCTGCCCAAGCCCGTCGGCGGCCGGCAGACCTACGCCAAGGTCCGCGACCGGGCGTCCTACGCCTTCGCGCTGATCTCCATCGCTGCGGTGATCGAGCCGGACGGCGCGGGCCGGGTGGCGCTCGGGGGCGTGGCGCACAAGCCCTGGCGGGTGGCGGCGGCGGACGCCGCGCTGCCGCAAGGGGCCAAGGCCGTAACGGAACGCCTCTTCGCCGACGCCCATCCCACGACTGAGAACCGGTTCAAGCTGCCGCTGGTGGAGCGCACGCTCGCCGCCACGCTCGCAGAACACAAGGCGGAAGCCGCATGAAGTTCGACCAGCCCGCCACCACCAACCCCATCGACCAGCTCAAGGTCATCGGCTATCCGCACGACCGCATCGACGGGCCGCTGAAGACGACGGGCCACGCGCCCTATGCTTATGAGCGCCACGACATCGTCGCCGATCCTGCCTACGGCTTCATCCTGGGGAGCGCCATCGCGAAGGGCCGGATCGCTTCGATCGACACGGGCGCGGCGCTCGCCGCGCCAGGCGTCCTGAAGGTCGTCACCTGGAAGGAGGCCGGTCCGCTTGCGAAGTCGAAGAACCACACCGCCCACCTGCTCGCAGGGCCTGAGGTCGAGCACTACGACCAGGCGGTGGCCATCGTGGTGGCCGACAGCTTCGAGAACGCGCGCGCCGCCGCCAAGCTGGTCCGCATCGACTACCAGCGCGAACCCGGCCGCTTCGACCTGAGCCAGCAGGTCGGCCGCGCGCCGCCCAAGGGCGCCTCCAGCGGCGAGGGCAGCGGCAGCGAGCCCGTGGACCGCGTCGGCGACTTCGAGGCGGCCTATGCGAGCGCCCCGGTGAAGATCGACCGCAGCTACTCCACCCCCGACCAGAGCCACTCCATGATGGAGCCGCACGCTACGCTCGCAGTCTGGAACGGCGACAGGCTGACGGTCTGGACCTCCAACCAGATGATCGCCTGGGCGGTCCGCGACCTTTCCGAAACTCTGAAGATCCCCAAGGAGAACGTGCGCGTCGTCTCCACCTATGTGGGCGGGGGCTTCGGCGCCAAGCTCTGGATCCGGAGCGACGCGGTCATGGCCGCGCTCGCGGCGCGTGCGGCGGGGCGGCCGGTGAAGGTGGCCCTGACCCGGCCCCAGATCATGAACAACACTACCCACCGCCCCGCGACGGTGCAGCGCATCCGGCTGGGCGCTGGCCACGACGGCAAGATAACCGCCATCGCGCATGAGAGCTGGTCGGGCGACCTGCCCGGCGGCAAGCCGGAGACCTCGGTCTCCCAGACCAAGCTGCTGTACGCCGGCGCCAACCGGCTGACCGCCGACTATCTCGCCACGCTGGACCTGCCGGAGGGCAACGCCATGCGCGCGCCGGGCGAAGCGCCCGGGCTGATGGCGCTGGAGGTCGCCATGGACGAGATGGCGGAGGCGCTGGGCCAGGACCCGATCGCCTTCCGCATCCTGAACGACACCCAGGTCGACCCTGAAAAGCCCGGCCGCGCCTTCTCGCACCGGAACCTGATCGGCTGCCTGGAGCTCGGGGCCGACCGCTTCGGCTGGAGCCGGCGAAATCCGCGGCCTGGGCAGGTGCGCGCTGGCCGCTGGCTGGTGGGGATGGGTGTCGCCGCGGGCTTCCGCAACAACCTGCTGATGAAGTCGGCCGCACGGGTGGAGGTGACCCGCGACGGACGGGTGGTCGTCTCCACCGACATGACCGACATCGGCACCGGCAGCTACACCATCATCGCCCAGACGGCGGCGGAGATGCTGGGCGTGCCGATGGAGACGGTGACGGTGAACCTCGGCGACTCGAGCTTCCCAGCCTCTTCCGGGTCGGGCGGGCAGTGGGGCGGCAACAACTCCACCGCCGGCGTCTACGCCGCCTGCCAGAAGATGAGGGACGAGGTGGCGCAGAAGCTCGGCTCCAACTCCGCCGACATCCACTTCGAGGGCGGGCAGGTGCAGATGGGCGACCGCCGCATCCCGCTGGCCGAAGCCGCAGGCGGGATGTCGGTAGAGGACGCCATCGAGTACGGCGACCTCGGCAAGACCTACCAGCAGTCCACCTTCGCCGGCCATTTCGTGGAGGTCGGCGTGGACGCCTTCACCGGCGAGGTCCGGGTGCGGCGCATGCTGGCCGTCTGCGCCGCGGGCCGCATCCTGAACCCCAAGTCGGCGCGCAGCCAGGTCATAGGCGCCATGACCATGGGCGTGGGCGCGGCTCTCATGGAGGATGCGGTGGTCGACAAGCGCATCGGCTACTTCGTCAACCACGACCTGGCCGAGTACCATGTGCCCGTCCACGCCGACATCCCCCACCAGGAGGTGATCTTCCTGGACGAGACCGACCCGATCTCCTCGCCCATGAAGGCCAAGGGCGTGGGGGAGCTCGGTCTCTGCGGCGTCGGCGCGGCGGTGTCGAACGCCGTCTACAACGCCACGGGCGTGCGGGTGCGCGACTACCCCATCACCCTGGACAAGCTGATCGAGCGCCTGCCCGAGGTGGCCTGACGCGCTGGTCCGACTGGCGCCAAGGCGCGCAGTCGGCGCATCGGACACGTATCTTCCTGTTCAAGGACGCAGCCCCGCCACAGCCGGGACGCCCTCGCCAACGCCCGGCCTGCTGCTGGACTGCGACGGTGCAATCCACCTATGCGGGATGCAGCGGGCTGATGGAAACGGGCGGCGTGGTGATGGCGGAGGCGTCCGGCGGCGGTGGCGACGGATACCCGTCAAAGGACGGCTCCGACTGGCGCGATGGGGTGAGCGACGCGCCGGCGGCGACGCGCGGCCCGGCTGGACGCGCGCGGTGATTGTCGGAGCGTCGGCGCCTGGCAAGCCCGCGGCGACCCAGGAAGCTCGTCGCCTGCAGGGCTTCGTCTTCGCCCTCTTCTTCATCTTCGGTGGGGTCACCAGCCTGAATGACGTGGTGATCCCCAAGCTGAAGGCGCTGTTCACCCTGACCTATGGCGAGGCGCTGCTGGTGCAGACCGCCTTCTTCGGCGCCTATCTGATCGTCTCCATCCCAGCCGCCCTGCTGGTGGATCGGGTCGGCTATCTGCGCGGGGCGGCGCTGGGGCTCCTGACCATGATGGCGGGGTGCCTGCTGTTCATCCCGGCGGCGCAGTCTGCGGCCTTTCCCTTCTTCCTGCTGGCGCTGTTCGTGCTGGCGAGCGGGGTGACCCTGGTGCAAGTGGTCGCCAACCCTCTCATCTCCATGCTGGGACGACCCGAAACCGTCCACGCCCGCCTTACCTTCGCCCAGGGCTTCAACTCGCTGGGCACCACGGTGCTGCCCTTCGCCGGCGCGCTGCTGATCCTGGGCTCGCTGGCCCATGGCGCCGCCGCGCCGCACCCCACCGGCGAGGCGCTGGCCGCCTTCCGCCGCACCGAAAGCGGCGCGGTGGTGCGCGCCTATACAGAGCTGGCGGCCGTGCTCGCCCTGGCGGCCTTCGCCGTGTGGGTCCAGCGCCGCAAGCTGCCGGTCGTGCGGGCGGAACGGCGCAATCCACTGCACGCCTTCGCCATACTCGGCCGCCCACGGGTGGTCTTCGGGGCCGTCTGCATCTTCCTGTACGTGGGGGCGGAGGTCGCGGTCGGCTCGCTCCTGGTGGGCTACCTGTCCCAGCCGGGCGCTTTGGCCCTGAGCGTGGCCCAGGCCGGCCGAATGGCGCCCTTCTACTGGGGTGGGGCGATGGTCGGACGGTTCCTCGGCGCCGGCGTCCTGCGGCGCGCCTCGCCGGGCCTGATGCTGGCGGGCGCAGCGTTTGGAGCGATAGGACTGCTGCTGCTCTCGGGCACGAGCCATGGCTTTTTGTGCGGCGTCGCGCTGCTAGCGGTGGGCTTCTGCAACTCCATCATGTTTCCGACCGTCTTCAGCCTTGCGTGCGAAGGATTGGACGTCCAGGCGGCGGCGGACGCCTCCGGCGTGATCTGCGTCGCCATCTTTGGCGGAGCGGTGATACCGCCGCTGGCAGGCCTTGTCGCAGATCAGGTCGGCCTTCGTGCGGCGCTGTTTGTTCCTGCAGCCTGCTACGCCATCGTGCTCGCGTTCGGCCTCTACACAGCGCTTGGGCCGCCGCCTGGAGGCCGCCCATGCCCCGGCCCTGACCCCGTCTGAACTCGTCACTGGAGAGCCGATCGCGCTCGTGCGGGAGGTTTTCGACATCCCTTTGCGACGGCGGGTATTTGGCATCCATCATCACCACCAGCCGGATCACCTCCGGCGAGCTGTCGAACCATGGAGGCGCAGCGCCGCTCCATGGAGCGACCCTCTCAGCTGCCGCCGATCAGAATGCCGGCGGACAGTACCAAGGCGCCCCCCAGCATTACCTTGGCGGCGGCAGATAGCG
>NZ_CAHJWH010000032.1 GCF_903642205.1 Caulobacter sp. S45
CCCGGCCTCCGGTCACGTCTCCCTACAGGCCAGACGAGACCGCAGGAAAGCATTGGGGCTGGAAGGATGGGACGCATCGCGCAGCATCCAGATGCCGAGGAGGTCGCCGGGGCCAGCGTGCGGCCCGAGCCTTCCGCACCTTGGCCGGGCGACCCGTTCACACGGCGTGCGAGCTACGGAAGTTCCACGATCTGGGTAGCGAACGGAACGCCCACGTCGCCATGGCCGGCTGAGAACGTCACGCCCGCCAAAGGCGGCGCCGTCTTGTAGGAGGGCACGCGCAACATGAAGCCGACCGTGTCTCCCGGCCTCAGGGCGCGAACGAGCGTAGCGACGCCCGCCGGTGTCGTAGGCGTCTTCACGATTGGGAATCCCCTATCGTCCCCCTGGACAAACATGCAGCAGGTGCGGATCGGCGGGCCCTCGGAGCCTGACGCGTGCGAGGCGTTGCCGGCGTTGGTGATGGTGAGCCCGCGCAAGGCATGGATCGTGAAGCCGCAGATCGCTTCATTAGAGTGCTTGGCGTAACAGCCCTCAGACCTCGCCTCGTACCCGTCTCCCGCCTTGAAGGTAGTGGTGCTCGTGACAGGACCGAAGCTGCGATAGGTCAGGTTGAAAGTGTGAGGGCTTCCTGTCTGGGCTGCCGCATGGCTGGGACAAGAAGCCACTGAGAGACCAGCAACGACGCCGAGATCGCTCCACCACTTCCGCATATCGGTGCTCCTGGCTGAAGGCGCGACAGGTGCGCCGCCCCCACAGTCATAGGCCTTAAGCGCCAGCTCGACAGGCCGGGATCGTCAGCTCGCGCAAGGTTTATTCACCTCGGCCGACCAAAGGGGGGTCTCGAAGTTTGAATCAAGGCCGCCTTTGGAGGTGGGCTTTGGCGCTGGGCAACCTTTCCGTTCAGCCGATGCTCCCATCGTTCGAAGGTCTGAAGCGGATCGAGCGTCGAATTCAAGCTGTCCAACAGAGATCGCCTGTGCGAAACCTTCCAATTTACGGTCTCTGTCATTCCTCCGTTACATAAGACTCCTAACTGGCAAGCCAGTCTGTTTAGTACGGGTTGGCCTGGGAGGGGGCGCGGTGGCAGGAAGGCTTGCACGGGGTCTGGAGAAGGCCAATCCTCTTGTCTTTACTCTGGTCGCGGGGCTGGCAGGGTTCTCCGCCTACTTCTGCATGTACGCCTTCAGGAGGCCGTTCGCGGCTGCGACCTTCGGCGCGGTGCGGGGCTGGCCCTTCGCATTGGACTACAAGATCGCGTTGGTGATCGCCCAGGCGGCCGGCTACGCCGTCTCCAAGCTGATCGGCGTGAAGGTGATCGCCGAGATCCGCCCGGCCCGGCGCGCCGTGGCGATCCTGGGACTGATCGGGACGGCATGGCTGGCGCTGGTCGCCTTCGCCGTAACGCCTGCGCCCTGGAACGTGGCGGCGCTCTTTTTCAACGGCCTGCCGCTCGGCATGATCTGGGGCCTGGTGTTCGGCTACATGGAGGGCCGGCGGGTCTCGGAGGTGTTGGGTGCGGTGCTGTGCGCCAGCTTCATCCTTTCCTCCGGCGTGGTGAAGTCGGTGGGCGCCTGGATGATGCAGGTGGTGCACGTCACGCCGTTCTGGATGCCGGCGGCCACGGGCGCGCTGTTCTTCCCCCTGCTGTTCGCCTCGGTCTGGGTGCTGGGCCAACTGCCGGCGCCGAGCGCGCGCGATGAGGCGGAGCGCGTCAGACGCGCGCCGATGAGCGGCGAGGAGCGCGGGGCTTTCCTGCGGGCCTATGCGCCGGGCATCGTGCTGCTGGTCCTCGCCTATGTGCTGCTGACGGCGTTCCGCGACTTCCGCGACAACTTCGCCACCGAGATCTGGACGGCCCTGGGCTACGGCAAGGCGGCGGGCGTCTTCAGCGCCAGCGAACTGCCGGTTGCGGCCATATCGCTGGTGGCGCTCGGCGCGGTCATGGTCGTGCGCGACAACCGCCGGGCGCTGATGGTCATCCAGGGCATCGTGTTCGCAGGCTTCCTGCTGCTGGGCGGCGCGACCCTGGCCTTCCAGGCGCACCTTCTGTCGCCCCTGGCCTGGATGATCCTGTCCGGCGCCGGGCTCTACATGGGCTACACCCCGTTCAACGCCATGCTGTTCGACAGGCTGGTGGCCTTCAGCGGACGGGTGGCCAATGCGGGCTTCCTGATCTACGTGGCCGACGCGTCGGGCTATATTGGAAGCGTGACGCTGCTGCTCTGGCGCAACTTCGGCGGCGTGAGGTTGGATTGGCTGCAATTCTTCACGCTGAGCGCCTACGCCACCAGCTTGGCCGGCGCGGCCCTGACCGCCTTGGCGGCGCTCTACTTCCACAGCAAGGGCCGGGGTGAGGTGCGGGGCGCAGTCCGCCTCGGCGCCCCTGTGGCCGTCACCTCTCGCTAATCCTTGTAGCGCGTCACGGCGTCGCCCAGGGCCACTTCGAGCGGCCCCAGCCAGGGTGCGTAGGCCTTCCACTGGTCCAGCCCGTCGCGAAAGATGGGCTGGCGCACCTGTTCGGAGCTTGGCGTCCGCACGCTCCGCCGGGTCTTGTGGAAGTCGACGCAGGCGGGCTCGAACGGCAGGCCGCAGTGGTCGAGCATCCGCCTCACGCTGCCCTCCAGGTCGGAGACCACGTCTTCGTGGTGCACGCGCAGCACGCGTCCGGGCAGCACCTCGTCCCAGTGGCGCATCAGCTCCAGATAGGTGCGGTAGTAGCGCGAGATGTCCTCGATACTATAGGCGAACTCCTGCCCCTGGGCGAATAGCTGCTTCAGGTTGCTGAAACAGCACGACATCGGATCGCGCCGGGCGTCGATGAGGGTGGCGTTGGGAAGCATCAGGTGGATCAGGCCGATGTGGCGGAAGTTGTTGGGCATCTTGTCGATGAAGATCGGCTGGCCCGAGCGATAGACCCGCGTATCGGCGAGGTACTTGTCGCCCAGGCGTCTAAGGGCGTCCTCCGTCAAGTCGGCCAGCACCGCGGGATATCGCGGGTCTTCCAGATCGAGGTCGCGGCCCTGCAGCTCCAGCACGATCCTCTGGATGTCGGCCAGCTCCTGGGTTCCTTCCACCTGGGAGTGGGAGGCCAGGATCTGTTCGAGCAGGGTGGAGCCCGAGCGCGGCAGGCCCAGGATGAAGATCGGATCGCGATCCGGCGCGCCCCAGCCGGCCCGGCGCGCAAAGAACTCACGCGTGCAGACCTCGATCTGCTTTCTCGTATTGGTCTCGATGATCTCTGGCCGGTAGCGGCTCTCCGACCGCTTCAAGGCGTTGCCCTGGGCGTAATAGCGCCAGGACTCCGTTGTTTCGGCGCGATCCTCCAAGGCTTTGCCGAGGGCAAAGCAAAGGTGATAACGGTCGGCCAGCGCGGTCGCGGGCGCGGCCTCCCCGGCCCGCATCCGCGCGATCTCCTCGTCGTTGAACCGGTAGGACTTCAGGTTGGCGAGGCTCCAGTAGGCGTCGCCGAAGTCTGGCCGCGCCGCCGCCGCCGCCCGGTAGGCGTCCACGGCCTCCGACGTCCGCCCCACGGTTTTCAACGCGTGCGCCAGCCACAGGTGCACATCCGGGTCGTCCGGCCGGTCGGCCAGCATCCCCCTGTAGAGCGCGATGGCCGCGTCCTGCTCAGCCAGACCCACGGCCGTGGTGGCGGCCAGGGAGCGGTAGTCCAGGTTGGCGGGCTCAAGCTCCAGCAGGCGGGTGATCTGCGTCCGAGCCTCGACGTACTTGTGCCGCTGCACCAGCGTCTGGGCATAGTCGTGACGCGCCGCCTGGTAGTCGGGTGCGAGCTCAAGTACCGCGGCCAGCAGCACCTCAGCATCGTCCAGCACATCGCGCGCCATGCCGATGCGGGCGAGCAGCCGCATCGCCTCCAATTGGTCGCCGTGCGCCAGCAGGTAGGCGCGCACCACCTGCTCGGCCGGGCCGAGATCGCCGTCGTGGAACAGGGCGGTCGCGGCGACCACCTCGCCCGGCAGGCGCTTCAGCGTGGCCACATGCTCGGCGGCGGTGGCTGCGTTCTGCGCATCGCCGGTCAGGCGATACAGCCCCTCCAGCATGCTCCAGGCGGCCGGCAGGGCCGGGTTAAGGTTCACGGCCATCAGCAGCGCCTCGAGCGCCGCCGGCGCGTCCTTCAGCGCCACCCGGCACAGGCCGCGCTCCTGGTGCAGGCGACTGAAGCGGGGCTGAAGCTGCTCCAGCCGGTCCAGCGTCGCCAGAGCCTCGGGCAGGCGCAGCAGGTGGCGCTGGCTCACCGCGGCGACCAGCAGCAGGTCGCGGTTCTCCGGCAGGGCCTCAAGCCGCGCCTGGGCCGCCTCCAGAGCCTCGCCGTGACGTCCAGCCTTCTGAAGCCCCCTCATGCGGGAGAGCTCCTGCTCCACGGACGGCGAAGGCTCCAGCACGGCGGGCAGGGTCATGGGATCCGGATCGGAGAGCGGGCCTCGCCGCTCGCCGCCCATCCTAGCCCAGTGGCATGCAGGTCAGAAGCTGGCCCCGATCGTCAGGCCGAAGGTCCGGGGCCGGATCGGCACCTCCGACTTGATGAACTGGGCCGAGGAGGTGAAGGTGCTGGCGTGGGAGTCCAGCAGGTTGTTGACGAACAGCTGGGCGTACCACTTGTCGCGCTTCACGCCCAAGGTCGCATCCTCGGTCACGTAGGCCGCCTGCAGGTAGCGCAGGTAGGTGGTGTTGGGCACCGTCACGCCCGTGCCGGAGAGATAGGTGGCCGGCTGGTTGTACATGCTGCCGGTGTAGCTGGCGCCGAGGATGCCGTAGCCGCTGTAGACGCCGAAGGTGTGGTCGTAGCGGGCGCGCAGGTTGCCCTGGAACGAGGGCGAGAAGGCCGGCGTGGTGCCGACTGCGCCGAAGGGGTTCTGGAACGGCTGGCCCTTCACCTCGGTGATGCACTGGTTGAAGCCGGGCGAGGTGGAGATGTTGTCCACCAGGCAAGGCGAGTTCGACTGGGTGTCGTGGTCGTAGGTGGCCGAGCCCTGGAGGCTCAGCTCCTCGGTCACCCGGGCGACGACCTGGGCCTCCACGCCCTTGATGTTGTAGTTCGGGCCGTTGACGCCGAAGGTCGTGTTGCCGAGCTGGGTGGGGTTGAAGAACAGGAACTGCACGTTGTCCCAGTCCATGTCGTAGGCGGACAGATTCAGCTGCAGGCGGCGGTCGAACAGTTCGGTCTTCAGGCCGATCTCGTTGTTGGTGAGCGAGTCGGGCGCGTAGCCGTTGGGCTTCTCGTACTGCGCGTTGCCGGCGGAATCCTTGGCCACGCCGCTGGTGGAGCGGTTGAACGCGCCCGGACGGAACCCTTGCGAGAAGGTATAGTAGACGAGCGTCCGCGGGGTGATGTCCCAGGTGATGTTCGCCCGGCTCTTGAAGCCGTGATAGCCGACCTTGTCGTGGGCGGCGTCGATGTTGACGATGCTGCCCACGCACTCGCCGTTGGGCACGTCCACGCAGCCTGAGCCCGTGCCGTACTGCGAGCCCGCCTCCGACTCCCGGTAGTTGAAGTAGCGGGTGCCGCCGGTGATGGTCAGCACGTGGGGAATGATGTCGATGTCGATGGAGCCGAAGGCGGCGGTCTGGTTATAGCCGCGCTGGGTGTCCTCGCCGAAGGCGGTGTTGTCGCCGCGGACGCCCGGCTGGTTGGCGGTGGAGCCCACCGCGGTGCGCACGTCGGCCAGGCAGATTGGTCCGCCGGCGTCCGCCACAGCCAGGTTGGCGGCATTGCAGGACGGGATGGTCTTGTAGTTGAAGTTCTGGACGTCGTAGATCTTGAAGTCTTCGTAGTAGACGCCGGCGATGCCGCGGATGCGCCAGTCGTCCGGCGTGCTGATCCGCGCCTCCTGGGTGAAGTGGGTGTTCTTCACCGTGTCCTGCCAGTAGCCCTGCGGGGAGTAACAGGTGATGGGCTGGCCCCTGCCTGCGCCCAGCAGGCTGCTGCTTGCGCCACCCCCTGAGCATTGATAATAGATGCCGCCGCCCGTGCGCGAGTAGTTGGTGTATTCCATCTGCTGGGAGATGTGACGGTCGAGATAGCCGCCGGTATAGATGGCGCGAAGCGGACCGATCTTGCCGTTCAGCGTCCAGGAGGTGTTTTCGAAGCGGTCCTTGTCGTAGGACGGCGTGAACGAGGTGACCTGCAGCGCCCCGAGCGGCTGGAAGTCGGACCCCGTGGGATATTCGGCGAACAGGCCCTCGGCGTCCAGGTCCTGGAAGCTCTGCTGGATCAGCACGTTCCAGTCCTGGTTTATGTCATAGAGCGCCGAGATGCGGCCGCCCTGGTAGGTGGTGGGGTTCTGATCCTTCTCGGCGATCGAGGAATTGTTGATCTGGGACTGGGGTGAACTGCCGAGCGTGCAGCCGTTGGCCGCGGTGCCCGGCAGCTTGTTCGGGCAGACGCCGTTCGTCGGCGCGATGCCGAAGTAGTAGTTGCCGATGTCGGTGTTGGAGCGGGTGAAGGTGCTCGGCACGTTGTCGATGTAGCCGCCGCGCCGCTCGTCATAGACCACCGCCCGGATGGCCAGCTTGTCCTCGATGATCGGCACGTTCAGCGTGGCGTTGACGCGGCTGTTCTCCGAACCGCCGCTGGTGCCGCCGAAACTGCCCTCCGCATTGGCCTCGTACTTGGTGAGATTGGGCTTGTTGGTGATGTAGCGCACCGCGCCCGCTTCGGCGCCGCCGCCGAAGAGCGTGCCCTGCGGCCCCTCCAGCACCTCCACCCGGTTCATGTCGACCACGTAGATATCGACGTTGCGCGAGGGGAACTGGAAGGACTGGTCGTCCAGATAGACCGCCACGTTGGGGAAGTTGCCGGCCGTGGCGCTGGACTGGTTGCCGGCAAAACCCGCGCTCAAGCCGCGGATGAAGATGTTGCCCTGGCCCGGACCGTTGTTACCGTAGGTGACGTTGGGCGTGTACTTCAGTAGATCGTCGAGCGTGGTGACGTTCAGCTGGTTCAGGGTCTGCCCGGTGAAGGCCTGGATGGTCAGCGGCACCTTCTCGATGCTCTCGTTGCGGCGCTGAGCGGTCACAACGATCTCGTCGACGGGGGCGGCTGCGGCGTCAGCCGCCCCTGCAGCCATGCCGCCTGCAGAAGTCACGGCGACCGAGGACGCGCCGGAGGCAGTGCTCACCGGGGCGGCCGCGCCCGCCTCTGCGGCGAAAGCGCCGCCACCTCCGCTCAGGATTGCGGCGACCGCACAGGAAAGGATGTACTTCGTATTCATGATCTCGCCCCCAAGCGCCAGCGATCCGGTTATCCGCGCCAAGGCAGACGCCTCGAAGCATAGAACAACCGTCCGTATGGAAACTAAATTGTACGACTTACCCCTGCCGCAACCCGGACTTAGACGAGCCGTGTGAAAGTCAGGTGACAACAGAGTTTCAGACAAATGACTGGACCGAATGCCGCAACTTGGGCCAACGAGCGTTGGCGCTTCGTCGTTTTGTTCGGTACCCTCAGGGGCGGGACGCCGCCCGACGCTGCGAGTTGGCGGCGGATGGGCCGGGCCCGGGAGCTGATTACGTGACCGACATCATCGATGAGATCTTCGAGTTGTTCGCGCGTTTCGGGAGCGACCGTTACGGAGAGGACCTCTCGCTGGAGAGCCACATGCTTCAGTCCGCGGCCCAGGCCGATTCGCTGAAGGCGCCACGTCATACGGTCGTGGCCGCTCTCCTTCACGACGTGGGTCATTTCCTCTCCCCCGAGGGCGAGCCGGCGACCGGCCGAGGGCGGGAGCTGGACCATGAGGCCATCGGCGCGGCGTGGCTTTCGCGCGGGTTCGGCGAGGAGGTCACCGCACCGATCGCGCTGCACGTGAACGCCAAGCGGTATCTCTGCGCCGTCGAGCCCGGCTATTTCGACGGGCTGAGCCAGGCATCGCGCCTCAGCCTGGTCGTCCAGGGCGGCGTGATGACCCGGGCCGAAACGGCGACCTTCGCCGAGGAGCCTGCGTTCGTGGCCGCCCTGATGCTGCGCCGCTGCGACGATACCGGGAAGGACTCCTCGGGACTGACACGCAGCCTCGCAGACTACCGAGACCTGATGGAGACCTGCCTGCGCTCCGCCGCCTGACCCTGCAGGTGGTCGCCCGGCCGGCTAGGACAGCGGCTTGCCGTCGGCGCTTGGAAACGGCACATCGGGCAGCCTGGCCGGGGTGGGAGCGATCTCGCGCATATCGACCTCATGGAGCGATCCATGGGCGCTCACCGCCGCGCCGTTGTTGCGTCCCGATCCCCAGCAAACGCCCGTGAGGCGAAGACAGCCATGGGCCGCCAGATCATCCGCCGGTTCGATGCCGCCGGCATTGGCATAGCCTCGCCACCTACGACATAGTCGGCTCCCCCACCGTCTCGGGGTGCAAGGCGCACCTCCGAACACCCCCTGCCATCTGGGCGAAGGCCCAGGCCGAAGCCCTCCTGGAGACACCATGGCAAAGTACAAGATCGCGATCATCGGCTTCGGCAAGATCGCCCAGGACCAGCACGCCCCAGCCATCCAAGCCTCACCCAATTTTGAGCTGGTGGCCATCTCCAACGGCGCTGGCTCGCCCCCACCCGCCGGGCTGCCGTCCTTCCAGACCTATCCCGAGATGCTCCAGAAGGTCGCCGACCTGGATGCGGTGGCGATCTGCACGCCGCCAGGACCCCGCCGTGTCATCGCCGCCGACTGCCTGGTCGCCGGCAAGAACGTGCTCCTTGAGAAGCCTCCGGCAGGGTCGGTGGCTGAGGTCACCGACATCGCGCACCGGGCCCAGGCGGCCAAGAAGGTCGCCTTCGCCACCTACCACGCCCAGCACAACGCCGCGGTGAAGAAGGCGGCAGACGCGCTCTCCGGCAAGCAGGTCAAGACGCTCGCTGTCACCTGGAAAGAGGACGTCCGTCACTGGCACCCGGGCCAGGACTGGATCCTGCAGGCCGGCGGCTTCGGCATCTTCGACCCCGGCATCAACGCCCTGTCGATCCTGACCCGCATCGCGCCCGAGCCGATCTTCATCGACGGCGCCGAGCTGTTCTTCCCGGCCAACCGTGAGGCGCCCATCGCCGCCAACCTGAAGTTCAGCACCGGGCTGCGGCCCGACGAGCAGCTGGTGGGCGCCCTGGACTGGCGCCAGACGGGGGAACAAACCTGGGAGATCGACATCGAAACCACCGACGGGCTGAAGCTGAAACTCAGCAAGGGCGGCGCCCACCTGGAGATCAACGGCCAGCCGCCCTTCGATGGCCCGCCCGACGAATACCTCGACATCTACCGGGAGTTCGCCACCCTGTTGGACACCTCTCAGTCCAAGGTGGAAGCTTCGCCTTACCAGCTCGTCGCCGACGCCTTCATGCTGGGTAAGCGGACCCAGGTGGAGGCCTTCGACTGGTGAGCCGCGGGGAGTTCTCGCGAGATCGCCTACGACAGGCTGGTCTTCGCCTTCGGTCCGCAGGTGAACGACTTCGGCGGCCCCGGCGTCGTCGAGCACTGCCATCTGCAAGGCCGTCCAGTCTTAACGCGTCCGGCGTGACCTTAACGGCCCATTCGCCTTCAACGTCTAGCGCTCCTCGCCGTGCGGAGTTCAAAGATGACGACCGACTGCGATGAGCTACATACGCGCGCCGAGATGCTCCACCTCCAAGCCGACCTCGGCCTCCAAAGGGCCGAGACGCAGGGACCGCGCTGGCCCAGCTTCAGTGACCAGATCGGAATAGCGCTACGCTGCGAAGGCATGGCCTTGCAGGTCAAGGCGGAGATCGAAGAGGAGTGCTGACCGGCGCCGCGGCCGTCAGGTCGGGGGCGGACCCAACCACGTCGGCATTGGCCTTCAGCGCCTTGTCGGCCTCAGGAAGGAGTGGGGAGCGGGCCCGTACCGCTCCCCGCCGATAAGGTTAGTAGTAGCGCCAGCCGCGACCTCCCCAGCCTCGATGCCAGTAGTAGCGACCGCCGTACCAGTAGCCGCGGCCGGGGTAGAAGACGCCTATAGCAGGCCCGGGGCCATAGACTGGACCATATAAAGGACGAGGTCCGTACGGGCCGTTCGGGCGACAGACCCCTCCCCAACCCCGGTGTCCGTAGGGGCCGCATCCCCCTGCGGCGTGCGCCAGCGGCGCGACCGCCAGAGTCGCCGCCGCCATTCCCAGGAGTAGCGCTTTTCTCATCCTGACCTCTCGTTGCTATGATCGCCCCCCCTTTCAGGAGCGGAGGCCAGTTTAACAGGCAACTATATGAACCGAAGCTGACATCCTGCTGCGGTTGCGCCGCCCAAGTGTCGGTGTGCGGGAAAAGCGGTGCGGGGCGACCATCACCCGAGACTTGAGCGCATCAAGCAGCGCTACGACCCAGACGGGCTGTTGACCGTGCACCATGGCGTGGGCGCAGAGCGCTGGAGCGTGGGCGGCTTCAACCGATCGGTCTGACTCCGGCCTAGGGCGGACCTGGTCAAGATGTGGACACGTGTTGCGTCGAGGTCCTCATCATCAACCTCCTGCGCGGCTGTCGCCTCAGCAATCATGTCTTGAGCAGAGGAGTGAATGACTCGAGCACGGCCACCGTACGTGCTCGAGCGCCTCCGTGTTCATGGTTGCTTATGTCTCGGAGGCCTAAGCGAGCGTATGGGCCCGGATCGTCCCCCAAACGATGAAACGAAGCTGCGCGGCTGGGACGCCCTGCGCCGACCCATCTGGGTTTTCGACCCTCATCGGCTATGCGGCGTCTACGCCAACGCGGCGGCCCTGAAACTCTGGGGCGCTGCAAGCCTGGCGGAACTGCTCGCTCGCGATTTTTCCAGGCTGTCCCCCGCGGTTCGCGCCCGAACCTCGCGGCTGGCCCAAGCGACCAGCGGCGGCGCGGAGATCGTCGAACGCTGGACCTTCTATCCCAACGGCAAGCCGGTGACCGTCCAGGCGACCATCTCGACCTACTGGCTGGGCGAAGAGCGCCCTGTCCTGCTGTTCGAGGCCTCGCCCCTGGAGATCGAGGCGGAGGAACGACGTGCGGTGGAGGCGCTCAGGCACACCTCCACGCTAATCACCTTGCTCGATCCGGATGGCCGGGTCCTGTTCTCCAATCCGGCCGCTTTTGCGGCGTATGGATCGGCGGCTCAGGATTTCGAAGGCCGCTTCGCCAATCCCGTTCAAGCCCGAACCATGCTTGCCCGTGTCCTGGCTGGCGATCCGACGGCTGAGATCGGCGGGATGCTCACCGCCGCCGGGCCGCGCTGGCATCACCTGGACGCCCGCGAGGTGCTGGACCCTGTGACCGGCGCGGCCGGAGTGCTTCTGAACGAACTCGACGTGACCGAACGGATCGAGGCTGAGACGGCGAAGGCGGCGGCGGAACAGAAGGCCGCCATGGCCCAGGCCCGGCAGCGCTTCCTCACCGACATGTCGCACGAGCTGAGGACCCCTCTGAACGCAGTGATCGGCTTCTCCGACCTGCTTAGGCAAAGCGGATTGTCGCCCGAACAGGAGGAACAGGCTCAGCGCATCCATGACTCTGGCAAGGTGCTGATTTCCGTCGTCAACGAGATGATCCATCTCAGCGAGACGCAGGGATGGACCGGCCACAGAGACGCCGGCCCGCCGACCATCACCAAGCCGACCCGCGACACGGCAGGCGGGGCGGAGATCACCGTCGAAGGCGACGACTATCCCGCCCTCCGGGTGCTCTATGTGGATGACAACGCGCACAATCGCGCTCTCGTCACCGCCATACTCGCCACGCAGGGCATCGCGTGCGCGACGGCGGAAGACGGAGATGACGGCTTGGACTTGGCGCGCGGCGGATGTTGGGATTTGATCCTGATGGATATTCAGATGCCACGCATGGATGGGGTGAAGTCCACCCGTGCGATCCGCGCCCTACCGGCGCCTGCCGGGCTGGTGCCAATCCTAGCGGTCACCGCCAACACCTTGCCCAATCAGCTTGCGTCATACTCTGAAGCCGGGATGAACGACTGCATTTCAAAGCCGATCGAGGTTGCATCACTTCTCGAGCGGGTCGCACACTGGAGCGAGTGGATGCTGGAACATGAAGGACACCTTCTCTACAAGGCAAGCTGAGCTGCAGTGTCGGTTCCGAGCCCGTCCTGCATCTCCCTGAGCTCGATGCGTCGCTAAAGGCCAAGATCCTTCGAAGCGGACGGCGACAGACGCGCCAAAGGCGTCCAGGTCGGCTTGGCGAGGCGAGGTCGAGCCGCTTTCAGCTCTGCGCCTGGATCGGGGCGAGGCGCTTGCAGACGGCTCAGCGGAGCCCGACCAGGACGGCGGCGATATGGGACCCCGCATCCGCCAGCCGGCGCTCCGCCACGGCCTGGACGCCGTCCACATAGCCTGCGGGCGGCGCGGTGGCCGTGGCCTCGCTTGTGCCGAACACCACGCGGCCGTCCTCGTAAGCGATGTCACGGGCCAGGACGCGGCTCTCGTCCACCCATCTGACGAAGGCCTTGTGGACGTCCCCCGGAACCGGAGAGAGCGGGTCAGGGTGCTCGGCCTCCAGGCGGGCGGCGAAGGTGTCAGGGTCGCGGCGATGGCCTTCCGCCGGATCAAGAGCTCCCGCAGAGTCCCAGAACCTGTGGAAGGTCTGGGGTTTCATGTCGGGCGAGGTGCGTATCCAGGCATTGACGCCCCCTGCGTCCGTGAACGGGAAGCGCCGGCTCATCCACATGCCTGCGTGAAGCGGCTGATGCATGTCGCCGACGATATGCAGCACCCAGCAGAGCGCCACGGCGCGGTCGGCGGCGGCTGCACCGCGATTGCGGGCGACCGCCAGCTGGTGGCTGAACGCGGCCGGCGCACGGCCAAACGCGGGGCGTATGACGAGGCCGGCGGCTGAAACCACCTTCTCGCTATAGTGCCAGGAGGGGTGATCGAAGGGTGTGAGTCGAACGTCGTCAGGCCAACGGGCCATGAACTCGAAGAGCTTCCGGTCACGGGCGGCGCCCGTAAGATCGCGGAGCTCGCCGTCGAAGCGGGCCCGGTCCGGATGGCTCATCATGATCTGGACGACGGCGGCCACAGCCTGGCGGTCGCGACGCTCCAAGGAGTCGTAGGCGATCGCCCCCGTGGCCATGTGTCCGGGCGCAAGCCACGCGCAGGCCGCTCCCGGCGATAGGAGAACGGCGGCGCACGCCGCCGTGACGAGGACGCGGCCTAGCCAAGAGGCTTGCCACCTAGGCGCCTTCGGAACGGTAAGCTCGATCATGGGCGGGATATGGGTCCGGCGCCCGTCGGCGCGAGGGCCGCTGTCGATCGGGCTCCACCGCGAGACATCGCCTGACCGCTCCGCATCTCCAGCCCGTGCATGCCGAAGGGAACCGGTCCGCGGCGGTGTTGGCTTAGAGGCCGCAATCTGCGCAGGACAGCCATGAAGATCATCGGGCTTGAGGAACATTTCGTCACCGCCGACGTGCTCGCGGCTTGGCGGACGCTCGATCCGCGCTTGCAGGACGTGGCGCTCCAGCACTCGGACGGCGGCGAAGTCGGGGCGCGACTCGCTGATCTGACCGACGCGCGGATCGCCGCGATGGACGAGACCGGCATGGACGTGCAGGTCCTGTCGCTGACCGCACCCGGTGTGCAGAGCCTGGAGCCGGACTTGGCGGTGGCGCTGCAGACCGCGTCCAACGACCTGCTCGCCGACACCATCCGGCGCCGGCCCGATCGCTTTCAGGGCTTCGCCACGCTCGCCACGCCGGAGCCGGCGGCCGCGGCTCGCGAGCTCGAACGCGCGGTGACGAAGCTTGGGCTGAACGGCGCCATGCTGTTCGGCCGCACCCGCGACCGCAATCTCGACCACCCCGACAACTGGCCGATCTTCGAGGCGGCCTCAGCGCTTCGGGCGCCGCTCTACATCCACCCGCAATCCCCGGCGCCGGCGGTGCGGGAAGCCATCTACGGCGGCCTGGGCGAGGCGATCGATCCCGCCTTGGCGACCTTTGGGCTGGGCTGGCATTACGAGACGGGCGTGCAGATCCTGCGCATGGTGCTCGCCGGCGTCTTCGACCGCTTTCCCGACCTCCAGCTCATCACCGGCCACTGGGGCGAGGTGGTGCTCTTCTACCTCGATCGCATCGACAACATGGCTGGCCCCGCCAAGCTCGCCCGGCCGGTGTCGGACTACTTCCGCCGGCACGTCTCGATCACGCCGAGCGGGCTGTGGAGCGAGCGCTACATGCGCTGGGCGCTCGAGGTGCTCGGGCCCGACCGGATTTTGTTTTCAGGCGACTATCCCTATCGCTTCACGCCCCAGGTCGAGGCTCGCCAGTTCCTCTTGGACGCAAACCTGACCGAACGGGACAGGGCGGCCGTCGCGAACGGGAACTGGGAGCGGCTGGTCGCCGACATCCGTCGCAGCTGAGCAGATGCCGCCGGCTCAGGCCATACATCGGGAAGGCAATCTCGCCTTCAGCGGGAAGACATCATGAACCCCCTGTTCGCCGAGCTGCCTACGACCGTCTTCGAGGAGATCTCGGCGCTCGCCCGACAGCATGGCGCGGTGAACCTCGGCCAGGGCTTCCCGGACGGGAACGGGCCGGAAGACGTTCGCGCGCAGGCAGCCGAAGCGCTGATGCATGGCTCCAACCAGTACCCGCCGATGCTGGGCGCGCCTGAGCTCCGTCGGGCGGTGGTTGAGCACTACGCCCGGTTCCAGGGGCTCGACCTCTCCTTGGAGGAGGTGCTGGTGACCTTCGGCGCGACCGAGGCGCTGGCCTGCGCGCTGTTCGCCCTTATCGCGCCCGGTGACGAGGTGGTGCTGATCCAGCCCATGTACGATGTCTACCTGCCGGTAGTGCGCCAAGCCGGCGGCATCCCCCGGTTCCTCCGCCTGGAGCCGCCGCACTGGCGGCTTGACGAGGCGGCGCTTGAAGCGGCGATCACCCCGGCCACCCGGGTGCTGGTGCTCAACAACCCGCTCAACCCGGCGGCCCGCGTGTTCGACATCGACGAGCTGGCGGCGGTGGCGCGTGTCTGCTTGCGCCATGACCTGATTGCGGTCTGCGACGAGGTCTGGGAGCACGTCGTCTTCGACGGCCGCCGACACCGCCCGCTGATGGCGTTGGAGGGCATGCGGGAGCGGACGGTCAAAATCGGGTCGGCGGGCAAGATCTTCTCCATGACCGGATGGAAGGTCGGGTTCGCTTGCGCCGCGCCGCCGCTCCAGCACGTCCTCGCCAAGGTCCACCAGGTGCTGGCCTTCACCGTGCCACCCAATCTTCAGGCCGGCGTGGCCTATGGGCTGGCCAAGACCGAGCACTACTTCGCCGAGGTTCGAGGCGGCTTCCAGCGCTCGAGGGACCGGCTGGCGGCGGCCCTGCGGCAGGAGGGCTACGCGGTGTTGCCCAGCGAGGGCGCCTACTTCCTCTGCGTCGACCTGCAGGCGTCCGGCGTGGCGGTTGATGACGCGACGTTCTGCCGGGCCGCCATCATGCAAGCGGGCGTCGCCGCCATTCCGGTCTCCGCCTTCTATGCCGAAGCGCCGGTTCGAAACGTCGTGCGCCTCTGCTTCGCCAAGCAGGACGCGACCCTGGACGAGGCCGCCCGGCGTCTTGGCGCAGCACGGCGCCTCTTCACCCCATAGCAGGCATGGCGCCGGCGACTTACGAGGCCCCACGCATAGGTGTGCGCGAGCACAGGCGAGCTGGATGACGGTGGTCCGCGCGACGCTGCGACCGCTGCTCCCGTCCAGCGTTGGGGATGAGGTATCCACGGAGGCCCAGCCATGTTTCGCCATAACCGGTTCCCTGCTCGCGTGTTTTCAGAGACCTTGGCGGCGACCGCCGCTTCGAGCGTCGCGCTGGCGCTTGCGGCGAGGCTTCAGGGCCGTGGCGCTCTGCAGCCCGTCAACGCCACCAGCCACTGGCTCAATGGCGAGACGGCCGCCGAGGAGATCGGCGCAGAATGGCGCACCACGGGTGTAGGCCTGCTGACCCACCTCGCGGCCACCGGCTTTTGGGCCGTGATCTACGACGTCTGGCTGAGGCGCGGCGACGGGACGAAGGCGGACGTGATCGGCAAGGCGGCGGTGATGGCGGGCGTCTCGGCCCTCGTCGACTATCGCGCCACCCCGAAGCGCTTCACACCCGGATGGGAGTTCGTGTTGACGCCCGCCGCTATGGGGTTGGTGTACCTGGCCCTGGGCGCTGGCCTGGCCGTCGGGGCGGCAGAGGCAGCGCGGCCGCAGCGCGTCTAGCGGCTAGTCCAGGTTGCGCGCCCGGCGCGACGCGCCGATGCGGCGCTGCCGCTTGCCGAACCAGACATTCCAGAGGCTGAGGCCGCCCATGGCCGCATAGCCCAGCACAGGCCCAACCATGAGATAGGTCCGGATCGGCAAGACGAACACCAATATGGCGGCGATCGCGGCCTCTCCGAGCAGCCCGAAGCCCCAGACGAGCGTCATCAGGGTCATGGTGCGTTCGAAGAAGCGACCCCCGCGCAAGGCCTCAAACTCCGCCAGCTCGGCGGCCGACTTGCGCGCCAGGCCTGCGCGCGCAAGCTGATAGATCAGCGGCCGCCCGATCGCGACGGAGCCCAGGAAGACGAGGCCGATCAACGCTGTGACCAGCTTCTCGCGCAGCTGCAGGAAGCGTACGCCTCCGCCGCCGAGGAAGGCCAGCAGCGAAAGCATTATGCCCGCCAGCACCAGCATGGACAGCGCATCGACCCGGCGGCGCCTGACGAACTCGACGAGGCTCCAGAGAAGCGGCGGGGCCGAGGAGGCGAGCAGCCCGCCCACCTCTCCGTATGTCGGCTTAGCCCAGTCGAAGATCACCACCGGCAGGACGAAGTTGACCAACGCCTCGCCGGCCAGTCTCAGGCCATGTCCCCGCAGGTAGGTCGCAGCCTGGTCGATCCGGCTCACCGCGCCCGCTTCTGTCATCTGCACGCCCGACATCATGCCGCCCTCCCGATCCAGTTGCCGTGGAAGCCCGGTGGCACGCGGTGGGGCAGGTGCACGCTGGCGACGGCCAGACCTGTGATGTCCTGGGCGTCTAGGATCATGAGATCGGTGGTCTCCGCCTTCGCGTCGATGACCAGCCCGATCAGCCAGCCTTCGCCCTCCGCGCTGTCCGGCGCGGCCGGAACGAAGACGAACTCGCCGGGATGGCGGCCCTCGCCAAAGCTGCGCACCTGCCGCGTGCCGGCCAGAAGGTCGTGGCGGTAGAGCGCCTTGGCCCGAAAGTCCGCCCCGCCCTCCGGCAGGGCGACGCTGTAGGCGTAGCGGTAGGGCCGGCCGAACCGGCGTTCGTCGCAGCGCGGAAACTCCTGAGGGCTGGGATCGAGCGTGCGGATTGAGACGCTTTGCGTCGCGGGGTCGGCCGTCCAGCGCTCCAGGCCGCGGGAACGGGCGTCCGGTCCTTCATGGCTTTCGTCGAACATGGTGTCGAAGGCGCAGACGTCGAGCGCCACCCGCCCATCCTCCATGTCGAAGGCGTTGGCCACGTGGAAGACGTAGGCGGGGTCCACATCGCACCAGATGATGTCCTCCGCCCTTCCCGCGCGCGGCAGCAGCCCCACCCGGGCCTGGTGCTGAGCATTCCACCGGTACGGGAAGCCGTGACCGGAGATCACCGTCTTCATGGAGAAGGTCACCGGCAAGTCCAGGATCACCACGTAGCGGGCCGTCAGGCCGCAGTCGTGGATGGACGGACCGTGGCGCACCGGGATCGGCGTCTCGCGCGTCACACGCCCCTGCCCGTCGAGCGCCACGTGCCGGATCATGGCCGGATCGCGCCCTTCGTAGCAGATGGCGTGCATCTCGCCGGTGAGCGGATCGCGGTGCGGATGGGCGGTGAAGGAGCCGGATAGGCCGCCGTCGAAGGGGTTGTAGGCCTGTTCCGACAGATCGTCGGACAGTTCCACCGGATAGCTGCCGGCCTCCACCAGGGCGAAGGTCCGTCCGGCCACGTCGACCACGTTGGTGTTCACCGTGTCGAAACCGCCGTGACGAGGCCCGGGCGCTGGCCGCTCGCCGAGCGCCGCCGCCACGGCCTCCGAACGGATCCACCGGTTGCGGTACCACAGTGCGCGACCGCCCTGCAGACGTAGACCATGGACCATACCGTCTCCGATGAACCAGTGGTAGGAGGCCGGATCGGGCGCGATGGGATTGGGTCCGATGCGCAGGTAGCGGCCGTCCAGCGCGGCGGGAATGGCGCCGCTGACCGGAAGGTCGGTGAGGGTCAGCTCCGTCTCCATGGGTCGGTGCACGCCCGAGAGGAAGGGGTGCGCCGCAGCCGGCTGGGGGAGCCGCTTGCGGTTGCGCGCCGCCAGGGCCTCCACGCCCTTGCCGACGGTGGATCGGATCAACGTCTCGACGGAGCTTGCCACGGCGGCCATCCTCATGTTTACAGCGTCATCATAGCGGGCATGATAACGCTGTCAACATGAAATCTGGCTACCACCACGGTGATCTGCGCTCCGCGCTGATCGAGACAGGCCTGAAGCTCCTGGCCGAGCGCACGGCCGACGACGTCTCGCTGCGCGAGATGGCGCGCGAGGTGGGCGTCAGCGCCACCGCGGTCTACCGGCACTTTCCGGACAAGGGGGCTCTGATGTCGGCCTTGGCTCAGGAGGGGCTCGCCCGGCTGGCTGTGGTCCAGCGGCAGGCCGCCGACGCGGCGGGAGGTGGCGCAGCGGGCTTTGCGGCCACCGGCCGGGCCTATGTGCGCTTCGCCATGACCAACCCGGCGTTGTTCCGGTTGATCTTCTCCTCACCCGCTCCGGTCGACCTCCTGCAGCGGGGCGCCAAGGAGAGCGCCGACGCCATTACCTTCCTGAAGGCCAACGCCGAAGCCCAACTCGGTCCATCCGCCGACGAACAGGCCGTCCAGGTCGGGGCGCTGCAGGCGTGGTCACAGGCTCATGGCTTGGCCATGCTGATGTTGGATGGCCAGATCCCCGCCCGCGATGAGCTCATCGATCTCGTTCTTGCCAAGCCGCAGTAGGCTCTCCGCGGGAGACCCTTGACCAGCCGCAAAACGTTCCTGCGATCCTCTGAGGAAGATGTGCGACCGGCCGACGCCGGCCGGGCGGTCCTCACCGGGACGGCTTAGAGGGGCGTTAAACGGGTGAACGCGGCCGCGTTGTTGGCCAAGTCGGGGTTCCCAGGCTCGGGATCGGTGTCGATCTGGATCGACTTGTCGTCCGCCTGGACGAACACCTGGGCGGGCGTCCCTGTGTCCTGGAGTTCACGGGCTCGCACCACTGCGTCGTGAGTCGCACGGTCGACGTGGCTGTACTCGCCTTCCGCCTTGTCGTCGCGGGTCAGCTTCCAGATCGACCCCTGGCGCTTGATGTCGAAACGGATTGGATCGGGCATGCGTCCTCCTGGATGGAAGAAGGATCGCCAGCCTGCTCCGTTCCCTCACCCGCCACGAGACCGCGAGCCGCCAGCCCGGGCAGCCGTTCGACATGGCCTGGCGTTCCTGAGCGCTTCAGAGAACGAGCAACCCGGCTCCCTTAAGAAAAGAAGGCATTCAGATACCTTCCCAAGGTCGAAGACTCACCGATCAGCTCCGCCAGGGATTTTCCATTAACATATCAGCAACATTAATTTACGTTGACGTTGATTCTTGCTTCCACTTAAGGAACAAAGTGGGTATTTGCAGGTTAAAACCTCGCTGCAAGAGGACTTATGACCGTAGGAATCCCTCGGGCGGCCGATAAACCAATAGCGGTTAGCCACTGTTGCTGCAGTGCAGCAATGCTGGCCACAGATCCGGTCGCCGACTTGGCTTTCGGCAACGTACCGCCGAACGCCGGCTTAACCTCGAAGTAAGGGACATCTCCGCCCGGGACTGCAACTGCAAACATGAAGAAAGATCAAGAACGCCATCAGTGATAGGGAGTAGACGACATGGGACAACTTTTCTGCCATGACTCCGACCTGACCTCCGCTCAGGTCAAGACCTTCAAGCTCAGCGTCTCGGCCGCATGCCGAAAGATGAGCGCCGACCAGATACTCGACATCGCCGATCAGCTTCACGACATCATCCGCAAGCGGAGCTCGCTTTGTCTTCCCGCTGAGGTCGGGACCTACGATGCTTGTGCTGGCGGCGCGTCCCGGGGACGGGAGCTTCCGCAATGACCAGGCTCCAGCCCGGCCGCATCTGCGCGGCTCTCCTCCTGGCGGGGTCGGTTCCGCTCACCGGCTGTGCGACAGGACACCAGTTCTCGATCGCCATGAGCAATCCTGGGAGCGCCCAGACGGTGCTCGTGTTGGGCGATACCGGCGACGGAACGGCCGTGGCTGCGGCGGGCGCCTCGTCGGCGACGTCGCTCGTCGCAGCGACATCGATCAGCACGCTCGGCCTGGCGGGCGCCGCCAGCGGGACAGCAGCGACGCGGTCACAAGCACCAGCCCCCGTCGCCCAGCCGCCGGCGGCGATCACCACTCCCGCCCCTCCGCCGCCGGCCACGATCACCGCGCCCGCAACGCCCGTCGCCCAGGCGGTTGCAGCACCGGCGGGAGTCGTCGCGCCGACCGCCTCGGTGGCGGTCTCGCCCACACCCACCCAGGTGAGCGTCGCAAGCCCTGCAGGGCAGGTGATCGTGGCAAGTTCCACCGTGCAGGCGGCAGCTCCCACGGTCGCCGTCATCGCCGCCTCGGGCAGCTTGCAAGCGGGCTTGACGGCGCCCGCCGCCTCCACGTCAGCCGGCCTGTCCACCGGCACGGGCGCCGCCACGCTGCAGGTTTCGACGCCGGTCGCCTCCACCAACGTGACCACCACGACCGCGAACGGCTTGCAGGTCGCGTTGAACTCGCCAGCCTCCACCCTGATCGCCGGCAAGGTCACCTCGAGCACCGCTTCGCTGCAGGCGGCCCTGACCGGCGTCAGCAGCGCCGTCACGCTGGCCGCGCCCTCCCCGGCCACTTCCACGCCCGTCGCCAGCGTGCTGAAGACGCTGACGAGCACGCTCACCAAGAAGCCGAAGCGCGGGTGAACCGATGCGCGTTCGCAGGCTCCTCCCCCTGTCCTTGTCCCTGACCCTCTGTGCAGGGGGGGGTGTCCTCGCCGCCCAGTCTCCCTCGGTCCTGGTCCCTTCCACTCGGGCCGACCAGCTGCCCGTCACCCCCGGCTACCGCCGCCAGGTTCTGGAGCCGACCCTGCGGCCCGCCGCGCTCGCCCCGTCCACACAGCCCTTCCGGCTGCTTGATGTGCAGGTGCAGGGCTCCAGCCTCTCCCCGGCCCTGCTACAGAGAGCCTACGGCCCGTGGCTCGGCCGTATGGTGGGCGAGACGGACCTGAAGGCGGTGGCCGACGCTGTGGCGGGCGTTTACGCCGCCCACTCGGACGTTGCGCTGTACGGCGTGCTCATCCCGGCACAATCCTTCCAGGACGGCCGGGCGCGGATCGAGGTCGCCGAGGGCTTCATCCAGGGCGTCCGGGTGACCGCACCCGCCGGCTCCAGGCGCAGCAACGCGCTGCTGAAGCACTACCTTGCCAGGCTGGTGGCCGAACACCCGCTGAGGCGGTCCAGCCTGGAACGCTACAGCGCCCTGATCCGTGACATCGCCGGCCTGGACGCGACGCTGGACTTCGCCCCGGGGACACGACCCGGCGGCCAGGTGCTGGTGGTCTCGACCCGGCCACGGACCGCGGAGCTCGGGTTCGGCGTGAACAATCGCGGCACCGCCTTCCTTGGCCGGACCCAGGTGGATGTGGACCTGGCGCTGCACAGCCTGCTGCGCCAGGGGGACGACACCCACCTGACCGTCGCCTTCCCCACCGACCTGGACCGCTTCCGCTATTACGGGCTCAGCCACGCCCAGCCCCTGGGCGCCAGCGGAGCCTCCGTGCTGGCGAGCGCCGGCTACCTGCAGACCCGGCCGAGCTTCGCAGACCTGCACGGCCACGCCTTGACGCTCGGCGTCTCCGCGACCGCTCCGGTCCTGAGACGCAACGCCCAGAGCGTGTATCTCACCGCAGGCCTCGACGGCGTGGACAGCGACAACGCCCTGCTGGGCCAGGAGATCTCAAACGACCGGATCCGCACCCTGAGGGTAGGCGCCAGCTACATCCGCCAGAACACCCGGGTGTTCCTGCTGCTGAACGGGTCCGCCAACTTCGGCCTGGATGGTCTGGGCGCCCACGTCCTCTCCCCGGAGATCAGCGATGTCCGCTTCAGCAAGTACACGGTGAAGATGAACGTCAACACGGCCCTGACGGACGACCTTGTGCTGCGCTTGGACGGCGCCGGCCAGTACACGACCGACCGGCTGCCTGGGTCAGAGCAGCTTGCGCTTGGCGGCGACGAGTTCGGCCGCGCCTACGAGGCGGCGATCATCGCGGGCGACCAAGGAGTCGCGGGATCTGCGGAGCTCGCCTGGAAGCTCGCCCGGATCGTCCCAGCGTCGCTTCGAGCCTCGGAGGTCTACGCCTTCGCCGATGGTGGCGAAACGCGACGGCTGACCCGGCCCGCGGCTCCAGAGGCCCTGCAACAGCTCGCCTCCCTCGGCGGCGGCGCGCGCATCGCCGTGACCGGCCGGGCCGTGGTCCAGATCGAGGCCGATCGAGGACTGCTGGACCCCATCGCCACAGAAGACCACGAGAGCTGGCGGGGAGTCTTCTCCATCCGATCGTCATTCTGAGCGGTGATGCGGACCCCGGCCCTCCGGGTCAGAACTGCGCGGTGATCTGCTGGTCGCCGCGCTGCAGGGTGACCCTCCATCCGCCGGGGTCGCCGCCGAGCGCCGCCGCAAGGTCGGCCGTGGTGTTCACCGTGGTCCCGTTCACGGCGCGCACGATGTCGCCAGCCTGGAAGCCGGCGCGCGCGGCGATCCCCTGCCCGCTCGACGTGACCAGCACGCCGTGCAGGAAGGGGTCGAGCCCATACTGGCCCGCCGTGGCCGGGGAGAGGTTCACCACCGTCGCTCCCTGCAGAGGCGAGCGGGCGGCCAGCACACGCTCGTCACGCGGCGGGTCGGCGGCGGGCGTGGCGACGGTCAGGCGTTCGGTGCGGGTGGCGCCGTGGCGCACGAACTGCACGCTCACCGCATCCCCGGGGCGGTGGGTGGAGACCAGGTAGTTGAGCGAGGCCTGGTCGTTCACCGCCTGGCCGTCGAGCATCAGGATCAGGTCGCCCACCTCAAGCCCGCCTCGCGAAGCCGGCGAGCCCGGATAGACGTCGGCCACCAGCACGCCCTCCGGCCGGTCGCGGCCGAGGCTCCGGGCCACCTCGGCGGTGACCGCGCTGGCCCGGACGCCCAGCCAGGGCCGCTGCGACGCGTGCGCCCCGCCGGCGGCGGACTCCACCACACGCCGCACCAGCGCCGCCGGGATGGCGAAGCCGACGCCGCTGGAGGAGCCCGAACGGCTGACGATGAAGGTGTTGATGCCGATGACGTTGCCGTCCATGTCCACCAGCGGGCCGCCGGAATTGCCCGGATTGATGGCGGCGTCGGTCTGCAGGTAGAAGCCGCTGTCGGTCGCCCCGACATCGGTCCGCGCCAGGCCCGAGATGATGCCGTTGGTCACCGTCTGACCGACGCCGAACGGGTCGCCGATGGCCAGCACGAGATCGCCAACCTGAACGTCGTTGCGGTTCTCGAGCGGCAGGACGGGGAGCTTTTCGGCCCCGACGTCGATCTTCAGCACCGCGATGTCGGACTGGGCGTCGGCGATGAGCACGCGGGCGGGGAACTCCCGCCGGTCGGCGAGCACCACGCGCAGCTGCTGGCCGCCCTCGATGACGTGATTGTTGGTCACCACGATCCCGTCCGCGCGCACGATGACGCCTGAGCCGAGCGAGCCCTCCACCCGGTCCCGCGGCACCGAGCCGCCTCCGAACAGGGCCCAGAACGGGTCCACCTGGGTGCGGACGGTGCGGGTGGAGTAGACGTTGACCACCGCCGGCGCCGCCTGCCGCACGATCGGCGCGAACGACATCTTCATGGTGGCGAAGTCCGAGGGCGGGCTGCGATTCGGCGCGGCCAGCGGCGCTTCGGGCAGGCTCGCGGCCGGCTGGGCGTCGCTGCGGGCGGATGGATCGGAGCAGGCGGCGAGCAGAGCCATCAGGGGTAGGTAGGCGAGGCGGTTCAGCGGCATGGCGTCTTTGCGTTGCGGAGGACCATGGGGTAGCGCACCCATAGGCCGGGCCATCCTGGCGCAACAATGGCGCCTCGCCCCCCAGGTTCCAAGCTCAGGCGGTCGCGACCGCGTCTGCGGCCGTTTCGCCGCTGCTGCGCGTGAGCAGGGCC
>NZ_CAHJWH010000033.1 GCF_903642205.1 Caulobacter sp. S45
CTTGGCCAGGGCGCCGGCCAGGGTCGGCGCGCGGCGCTCCTGCAGGATCACGCCGCGGGCGCCGAAGGCCGCGGCGGAGCGCAGGATGGCGCCCACGTTCTGCGGGTCGGCCACCTGGTCCAGCAGCACCAGCACGCCCTGCGCCGGCTCCGCCAGCTCCTCCAGGCTCACGGGCTCCAGCGGGTCGGCCAGCAGGGCCAAGCCCTGGTGCACGGCGCCTGCAGGCAGCATGCGCCCGATCTCGTTCGCCTCCAGCCGCTCGATCCGCAGGCCCTTCGCGCCGAAGCCGGCCTCCAGGTGGGTGGCCTTGCCGGGCGCGGACAGCAGCCGGCGCAGTCCCGTCCGGCGCGGGTTGGCCACCGCGGCGTCCACCGCGTGGCGGCCCCAGATCCACTCCGGCCCCCCCGCCTGCTCCTCGCGCCGAGGGCCGCCGGCGCCGCCTCGGGACGGTCCGCTTCGGGGCGCTCTGCGGTCGTTGCCTTTGGGGAACGGGGCCACTATAAGACGCCCTCCGTTTCGGGGAGCCCGGACGGGCCGCCTTCTCGTCCTCCGTTATAGCGGTGAGGGCGGGGCAGGCGAGCCCGCTTGGCCTTCCCTGGTTCGGCCCTGGGGGAATGTCCCGAGCGGCAAAGGGGGCGGACTGTAAATCCGCTGGCTACGCCTTCGTAGGTTCGAGTCCTACTTCCCCCACCACCCTTTCCTGGTTTTCCATGGAGTGAGACGTACGGCCCCGGGTGACCGGGGCGTCTGGCGGGACCGAGGACGGGCCGTGCGGCGTGGCGCGGCTCACGGGGTGCAACGGCCAAACGCCACGCAGGCGATCTTCCGGTTCACGTCAGTGCTGCAGTCGCCGCCCTGCTTGGCGCCGTTGCGCCAGAATTCGACGCCAGCGACGTGGTTGTTCAGCGCGATCTGACGCACCGTCTGCGCATCCTGCAAGCTGGTTCCGCTCAGCTCGAAGACGATCAGGGCCTTTGCAAGCGAGCCCCCCAGCAGCTGCGCTTGGCTGCTGTAGGACGCACTTATATTTCCTTGTCGGTTCCGTCCCCACAGCAGCAGGGTGACCTGATCGAAATTCTGGGCGACAGCCGATATGTTGGCGCGGCTCAGGCCGGTATTTCGCTGGGTGGGCGCATCGAGGGGATTTGTGTAGAGTATCACCTTTCGACCGGAAGACCGCACCAGGCTGGCGTAACGGTTGAGGAAGGTCGTGCTCTCCGCCTCAGGCCGGCCGTCCTGAACCTCGTAGTCCAGCACGACCCCGTCGCCCGATGGCAGCGTCTGGTTGGGCACGATGCATACGTCGGTGGTCTCGGCCTGGCCCGGAACGGCGTTCACGATCCTCAGGCGACCATCGGCGGCATAGCGGGCGGCCTGGTCCTTCAGACCCAGGACGACCGCCGTCTGCGCAAGTGTACAGGCGTCGGCCGAGTTGGGGGACGAGAAATCGACCGCCACCGTCCTGGTCATGCCCGTCACGCCGGGAGCGATGTTCCCCTTCTCCGTGCGCCGTGGACCGTGGTTGGCCCATTGCCAGTAGTATTGCGGAATGGCCGAGCGGTTTGGCGTCAGCGCATCCAGCTGCATCGTGGCGATGGCCGAGGCTGGGTAGAACGCGTAGCCCGCCTGACCATCCTTCGGCGGCGGCGCATTCTCCAGGATCGGGATCGACGGTCGCTCGTTCGGCCCGAAGCAGGCGCCACCCTGCTGTGCGAACGCCGGATAGGCGCAAACCGCGAAGGTAGACGCGAGAGCGGCGATCCTTCGAACGAACCTGATCATCCTGACCTCCATGATGAGCGGGGTGTCGACTATGCAGGAGCAGCGCCCACCTCCACCCCGATCGCCTCGTGGGAACGCAGACTGAACGCGGCATCAGCGACTAGGCTTCACCCCGTGCCGATCTGAGTCAAGCGCCCGGGCGCCTGGACGGGCGTCGCATTCATGACCCTTCGCCGCGTCCAAGCCAGGCTGCGACATGGCCGACCAATATGACCACAAGTTGATCTTTCTGGTTCGGTGCAAGATCGCGGCCATCGCCGCCATGAGCTTATATTCGCCACACAACAACCTAGGGCGCTGTCCAGACTAGGACGCTGCCCCGCTAAGACGTAGAATGGCCACGATCATCAAGGGGCGGCGCTTCTGACACATGATGTCGCACGATCCAGGCCAATGTTCCCCTTCCGCATCCATGGCTTTCCGTTAAGAGAGGCTGGATTGAGATGATCTGGCCATCCAGCACCAAACCGATCAACCGGAGGCACAAACGTGGATGAAGCCTCACCCGACTCACTCGATCCGGTCGACACCTTCGAGTCCAGGGTCGCTTCGGCCCAACGCCCGGCCGCCGCGGCGCCGGCGGCCTCGCCCCTGCCGAAGCCGCGTGTGCGGCCGTCGGGCGAGGAGCCCGTTTCTGCCCCGCTGGATGACGAAGGCGCCTTTCGTCCTTTCCGCTCAGCTCGAGGCGAGCCGGAGATCCCAGCACGCCCTGCAGCTGAGCGCATCGACGCGCCTCGCGCCGAAGCTCCGCCGCCGCTGGAGGCGCGGAGCGGCCGGGGAGGCAAGCTCGAGCTAGCGTCGCCGGGCGCCCGGCGTGCTGTCCTGCCCCTGCCGGGTCAGGAGGACGAGCCGTCCCTCTTCAACAAGGTCTGGTTCGTCATGGCCCTGGCGGCCCCTATCGTGCTGGGGGCGATCTATTTCTTCCTCATCGCCGCCGACCAGTATGTGTGCGAGTTCCATTTCAGCGTCCGCCTGCCTCTGGCTCAGCAGACGTCCTCCACGTCGAACAGCCTGTCGGCCCTTTTCGGCGGCAACCCGACGCCTGGAAGCGACCTGCTCGATAACTTCGTGGTCACCGATTATGTCAGCAGCGAGCAGGCTGCCCGCGACCTGAACGATCGCCTTGATCTGCGTAAGATGTTCAGCGAGCCGGTCCATGATCCTTTGGCCCGCTTCGATCCGCATCAGCCGGTGGAGAAGCTCACGCGCTATTGGAAGCGCATGGTCTACTCGAACTATGACCCGGCCACGGGCCTCGCCATCGTCCGGGTCCGCGCCTTCACGCCTGAGGACAGCTACCGCATCACCGAGACCCTGGTCTCTTTGTCGAACGATCTTGTCAACAATATCGGGGTAAAGTCACAGCTCGACAGCCTGCGGTACGCCCAGACGGAGGTCGATCGGACCCAGAAGCAGGTGGAGGGCATCCGCGCCCAGCTTGCAAGCCTGCGGCTCAAGCAGGGGGTGATTGATCCCAGCAACAACAGCGTGGTCGCCGGAAACGCGACCCTCGCCACCACCTTGCGAGCCAATCTGGCCCAGCTCCAGACCGAGATCACCACTCTGACGGCCCAGCTCCACAACCCCAGCGCCCCGCAGATCGAGGTGCTTCGCCAGCAGTTGGCCGCGACCCGCAGCCAGCTCGCCGCCACCGGGGCTGAGGTGGCCCACAACGCAGGCGGCCAGGCCAGCCTGACCTCCACCGTCGGTCTGTTCGAAGCGACCAACACGCGCCTGCAGGACGCTGCCCAGGTTCTTCAGAATAACATCAACAACCTGTCCGCGGCCCAGAGCGCGGCGGACTCGCAGCGGCTTTACATCACCACCTATGTCCGCCCCACCATGCCGCAGAGTTCGACCTATCCGAACCGCGTGTCCAGCTTCGCCATCCTCGTGCTGGTCGCGGGCATGATCTGGCTGGTCGGCCTGCTGATCGCCAACTCAGTCATGACGCACGCCGAATGAGCCTGCTCCTGCCCTCCGCCAAGGCTGGCGGCCGCCCCGTGTCGTCCAACCGCACGGCCAGCAATGCGATCTTGTACCAGTACCGCGTTCTAGTGGCCCTGTTCTTCAGGGAAGCGCAGGTGCGCAGGGGCGCCGCGTTCGCGCTCGGCTACATGGCGGCCGGCCTTGAGCCGATCATCATCGTCGTAGCGATCAGCCTGCTGTTCACGGCCCTGGGGCGTCAGCCGGGCTATGGCATCAGCCTGTTGGTCTTCATCGGAACGGGCGTCTTCCCGATCTACCTGTTCATCCACACCTCGATGCGCCTGCGGGAGCCGTTTGCGAACGAGGGACAGGGGCGGCTGCCTATCGAGGGCACTTTGGACCACGTCTTCGTCCACGCGCTCCTGCACCTGCTGGCGACAGCCGTCGTCACCACCGGGTTCTTCGCCTTCCTCTATCTCGTCCTCGGTCAGAAGGAGGCCTTGCCCTTCGATCTTGCGGAGGCCCTGGAGGCTTTGGGGGCCATCTTCATATTCGGGGTCGCCATGGGCATGGTAAATTCGGTCATCGCCCGGTTGCTGCCGATCTGGAACAGCATCTGGCCCGGCGTCGCGCGGGCTGCCATCCACTTCTCAGGCATGTACTTCATTGCAGACTTTCTTACCCCAGACATCCGGCGTTACTTCGCCTTTAATCCCATCCTGCACGGCGTGAACTGGTTTCGGACTGCGTTCTATCCAACCTACCCCACCAACATCGATAACCATGTCTATATAGTGCTATCCAGTGGGGTCGCCATAACGATTGCTCTTCTCCTGGAGAGGATATTCAGAGAAAAGCTGACGAATGGAGAATAGATGATCCTGATCAAAGGGATGATGAAGGACTACAAGCTTGGAACCGCTCGCCGTGTCGTTTTCAAGAATGTAGACGTCAACATACCGACGGATCGGCGGGTGGCCGTCTTCGGCGCCGCAGAGAGCGGCAAGACGGTGCTGATCCGCCTGCTGTGCGGCCTGGAGATCCCCACCGAGGGTGAGATCGTACGGTACGCCCGGGTCTCCTTCCCCGTGGGATACACGCGTGCGCTCAAGTTCAACCTCTCGGCGCGTCAGAACATCGCGTTCGTCTCCAAGGTCTACGGAGCGGATGAGGCGGAGATCGCCGAGTTCATCGAGCGGGTGACCGGGCTGGGCGTGCTCCTCAACGAGCCCATGCGCAAGCTGACGATGAACGACCGCTCGACGTTCTGCTACGCCATGGGCTACGCCATGCCCTTCGATACCTATCTGTTCGACAACGCCGTCGTCTACGGTACGCCGGACTTCCGTCGGCGCTGCATGGCCATGTTCGAAGAGCGGGCGCGCAATTCGGGCATCATCCTGGCGACCAAGCATACCAAGTTCGCCTCACGCTGCTGCGACTGCGGCGTGGTGATCAGAGGGAGGAGCGCGGAGTTCTTCGACACCATCTCGGAGGCGGTCGCGGCCTTTGAGCAGGACGAGCAGGCCCGCCACGCAAACCTCGAGTTCGCCGCGCTCGAAGACGAGCTCGCACGAGACGAGGTCACCGAGGACGAGCGGTGAAGTCTACGGCGCGGTCCAGCGCGCCCGGGGCACGGGCGCACATTCACGCCTGACGAGGGAGATGTAGCGCGGTCGAGCCGCGGGATGGGTGGGCGCGCGAGTTCCAGCGCGTCTTCGGGTCCGATCGCCGTCCAGGGTCTTGGCCCTAAGGTGACACTAGTGAAGGACGCAGCTAACGTGAAAAGCCAGAGGCGCACCTAGTAAGGTCGGAGAGCGGCATTGCCTATTACAACCCTTACGTCTGCGCAGGCGTTCAGCAACACCCGCGCCAACGTCGCGAACGCCTGGCCGCCGAGGGGCGCCGGTGAAAACCGTGTCGAGCCCTTGTGCAAGCCGCGCTTTCGGCCGAGTTTCACCTTGGAGAAGGGGGAAAGCGTCTTCACCATCGGGTCCTGCTTCGCCAGGAACGTGGAGACCCGGCTGGAAGCCGCCGGCTTCTACGTGCCCATGCGGCAGCTGGAGATCGTCAGCGAATATGTCGGGTCGAACGAAGACAATCCCAATATCTTCAACAACTACGGCGCGCCCTCGATCTTGAACGAGCTGCAGTGGGCCTTGGGTGAGCGCGACTTCGACCCGGAGACCTGCCTGCTTGAGGTGACGCCGGGAAAGTTCTGCGACCTCCACCTGACGCGACTGCTGAAGGCCGTGCCTGTGGACGAAGCCCTCGCCCGGCGCAACCGCATCAAGGCGGCGATGGCCAAGGTCCGCGACTGCAGGATCATCATCATCACACTTGGCCTTGTGGAAGTCTGGTATGACAACCATTCGCAGAGCTATCTCAACATACCTCCACCCAAGATGGCGGCGGCCAAGTATCCGGACCGCTTTGTCATCCACGTGATGCAGTACAATGATATCCTGGACTGCCTCAACGAGACGCTGGCGCTCATCGGCCGGCATAACGCAAACGACTTCAAGGTGGTGCTGACCGTTTCCCCCGTGCCTCTGGCCCTGACCTTCACCGACCAGGATGTGATCGTCGCGAACACCTACTCGAAATCGGTGCTCAGAGCCGTTTCGCAGGAGTTGGCCGACCGACACGCCAATGTCGACTACTTTCCCTCCTATGAGAGCATTGTTCTGTCGGACCGCAAAGAGGCCTGGCAGGACGACCAGCGCCATCCCACCCAAAGTATAATTTCGGAGAACGTCAACCGGATGGTGGCGGCCTACATGGGCGGAGACGACCTTGACGCCCTGACGGGCGATGCGTCGGCCCTGTACAAGCAGGGCCGCTTCGTCGAAGCGGCGGCCGAATACGAGAAGATCCTCGCCCAGGCGCCCGGGCGGGCTGACGCCAGGCTCGGCTTGGCCAAGGCCTTGCTGGGCCAGCGCCAGGGACGCGAGGCCGTCAGGCTGACCAAGCCGATCGTGACGCGCAACCCCGAGGACGCGGACGCCACGATCGTCTTGGCTCATGCTTACCGCCTCATGGGCAAGACCGAAGCCCATCAAGAGCTTTACAGCCGCCTCGTCGGCTTTGGTTCGGCGGCGAGCCTTCGCGAGGCCGTGCTCGACAGCTTCGAGGCGGGCGACATGGATCGCGTGGAGGAGGCGTGCGCCATGTTCCAGGCCAAGGCTCCGCGGCACCCCTTCCCCTTGGAGTACCGGGCGCGGGTCAAGATCGCGCAGGGCGATCTTCATGCGGCCGAGGTGCTCATCTTGGAGGCGCTGGGCTTCAATCAGGCCATCGCCGGTCTGTACGCGCTTCTCGGCGACGTTCAGCGCAAGCTCGGCAAGCGGGAAGACGCCGGTGACGCGTTCACCCGCGCTCTCGCCATTAACCCGAAGACCAGCCTTGCCATTCGTGGACTCCGTGACCTGGGTATGACGAGCAGCCATGCGAACTGATGTCTTGAATGCGCACCGGGCGGCCGTGCTCGGCTGTCTCGCCATGTTCCTCTCGGCCTGCGCGGAGTTGCCCACGGTCGGCCCCTCCGCCGAGCGCGTCCTGGACAAGAAGGAGACCGCCGCTCAGAAGGGCTATGAGGTGGTTCCGGTCTCGCCGGAGGTCATGGCGGTGCTCGGCCTGGCGCGCGCCCGCGGCCTCGGCGAGGCCTTCTCGGGCGGGGCGCCGCCGGTCCAGACCCTTGCTGCGGGCGACATCGTCCAGGTCACCCTCTACGAGGTCGGGGGCGGTCTCTTCTCGGCGCCCGCCTTGCCTTCCGCCGTACCCGGCGTCACCTCCTCCGCCACTCCGGCGACCGGTACGTTGGTCGTCCCGAACCAGGTGGTGGACGGCTCAGGGTCCATCACGGTCCCCTTTGCGGGTGAGGTCGCAGCCGATGGGCATACGCCCCGTGAGGTCCAGGCCGAAATCCGCGACGCCCTTCGCGGCAAGGCCAACGACGCTCAGGCGGTGGTGAGCGTAATCCAGACGGTTGGCCACGCCGTGACGGTGACCGGCGACGTCAATCATCCCGGCCTGCTGCCCCTGGCGGTCAGGGGCACGCGCCTGCTCGACGCCCTGGCGCTTGCGGGCGGCACGACGGCGCCCGCCACCGACATGGTCGTCCAGATCACGCGCGGTGAGCTGACCCGCAGGGCCCGCCTGATCTCGGTCGTGGAAACGCCTTCGGAGAACGTGTTCCTGAAGGCAGACGATGTCGTCGTGCTCGATCGGGAGCCGCAGAGCGTCGTCGTACTCGGGGCGGCGAACCACAATGCGCAGGTGCCGTTCGGCAAGGCGGACCTGACGCTGGCGGAGGTGCTCGGCAACGGTGGCGGCCTGACCGACATCCAATCCGATCCGAAAGGCGTGTTCGTGTTCCGTTACGAGCCGGCGGCGACGCTTCGGGCCCTTCACGTGCCGCCGGGCGATGGGCCGAACCCCCCGGGCGCCGTCCCTGTGATCTACCAAGTCAACCTGGATGACCCCAAAGGCTTCTTCATCGCACAATCCTTCAAGATGCAGGATCGCGACCTGGTGTACGTCGCTGACGCCAGGGCTGTTCAGCTGGACAAGCTCGTCCGGATCTTCAGCGCAGTGGCGTCCATCTTCAACCGCTCTTCGGTGGTCAGCAACTAGGCGCAGGGTCACCTGCATGAGGCCTCCGTCGTCCAGCGGCCCGCGCGTGGCTGAGGCTGGACGGCGGAGTAGTGGTGCGACGAAGGCGGCTGCGATCGCCGGAGGTCGGCGGCGCTTCAACGTCTGACCGAGGCGGTCGGGGTGGACTATTAGATTTTCTTCCTTGATCGCGCCCGTCATCCTCGAGCCTTAGAGCCGCGGTGCGGGGCCAGACATGACGATCGCTTCAGTCGAGCGGGCCAGCATCCTGTCGCCCGTTCGCGCGCGTCGCAGGCGCTCCGCCATCCCTGGCTTCGGCCTGACCCTTGGGCTGTCGATCACGGCGCTGTGCATCGTGGTGCTGATCCCCCTGTCGGCCATCGCGATCCGCGCCGCGGGCATGGGGGTGTCGGCGTTCGCCGCCGCGGCCTTCTCCGCCCGGGCCCTTCATGCCTACGGCCTGTCCTTCGTGGCGTCGCTCATAGGGGCGAGCGTGAACGCGGTGTTCGGCCTGCTCACCGCCTGGGCGCTGGTGCGCTACCGCTTTCCCGGCCGCGCCATCCTGAACGCCCTGGTCGACCTGCCCTTCGCCCTGCCGACCGCAGTGGCGGGCGTGGCCCTGGCCGGCCTCTACAGCTCCAACGGCTGGATTGGCGGAGCGCTGGCGCCATTGGGGATCAAGACGGCCTACAACCAGACCGGCGTGGTCATCGCCCTCACCTTCGTGGGGCTGCCCTTCGTGGTGCGCACCGTTGAGCCGGTGCTGCGGGACCTGGCGATCGATGTTGAGGAAGCGTCGGCCAGCCTTGGCGCCGACCGGCTGCAGACCTTCGCCAGGGTGATCCTGCCCGCGCTCGCACCCGCCTGGATCACCGGCTTCACCCTGGCCTTCGCGCGGGCCGTGGGCGAGTACGGCTCGGTGATCTTCATCGCCGGCAACATGCCTTACAAGACCGAGATCGCGCCGCTCCTGATCACCATAGAGCTGGAGCAGTTCGACTACGGTTCGGCCTCGGCGATCGCGGCCGTCATGCTGGCGGTGGCCTTCGCCATGCTGCTGGCCATCAATCTCATCCAGACCTGGGCGAGGCGGTTCTCGTGAGCACCGCCAAGCTGCGCAGCGCAGCCGACGATCCCGCCTGGGTCAAGGCCGCCGTCATCGGGGTGGCGGTCCTGTTCGTGGCCGCGATGCTGGTGGCGCCGCTCGCGACCGTGTTCACCCAGGCCCTGGCCAAGGGGCTGGGCGCCTCGCTCCAGGCCCTGCACGATCCGGACGCGCTGGCCGCCATCCGGCTGACCCTGACCACAGCCGCGCTGGCGGTGCCGATCAACGCCGCCTTCGGCCTCTGCGCCAGCTGGGCCATCGCCAAGCATGAGTTCGCGGGCAAGAGCCTGCTGATCACCCTGATCGACCTGCCCTTTTCGGTCTCCCCGGTGGTGGCGGGACTGTCCTACGTGCTGGTGTTCGGGC
Organism: Caulobacter sp. S45; assembly: GCF_903642205.1. Classification (GTDB taxonomy): domain Bacteria; phylum Pseudomonadota; class Alphaproteobacteria; order Caulobacterales; family Caulobacteraceae; genus CAHJWH01. The sequence continues at coordinate 9,797 of NZ_CAHJWH010000033.1, forward strand.
TGCAGGGTTGGCTCGGGCCCTGGCTGGAGGCGCGGGGCATCAAGATCATCTTCGCCACGCCGGGCATCGTGCTGGCGACGGTGTTCGTCACCTTTCCCTTCATCGCTCGCGAGCTGATCCCGCTGATGCAGGCGCAGGGAACGGATGAGGAGGAGGCCGCCGTCTCGCTGGGCGCCTCGGGCCTGACCACCTTCTTCCGGGTGACCGCGCCGAACATCCGCTGGGGGCTGCTCTACGGGGTGCTGCTCTGCAACGCCCGCGCCATGGGCGAGTTCGGAGCGGTGTCGGTCGTGTCCGGCCATATCCGGGGGGTGACCGACACCATGCCGCTGCACGTGGAGATCCTCTACAACGAGTACGACTTCGTCGGCGCCTTCTCGGTGGCGGCCCTGCTGTGCCTGCTGGCCGTGGTCACCCTGGGTCTCAAGGCCCTGCTGGAGCGTCTGCAGCCCCAGACCGGCGAGCGTGGACATTGAGCGACCGACCCGTAAGCAGCCGTAAAGGCCAAGCGGGCTTGGCCCGCGATCTCGTCCGTCCCGCGATCGCGGTCGGCCTCGACGGCGTGCGCAAGCGCTTCGGCCGGTTCGCCGCCCTGGATGGGGTGGACCTGGAGATCGAGCCGGGCGAGCTGCTGGCTCTGCTGGGCCCCTCGGGCTCGGGCAAGACCACGCTGCTGCGCATCCTGGCCGGCCTGGACTTCCCCGACAGCGGCCAGGTGCGCTTCGACAGGCGCGACGTGACCTTCGCCCACGCGGCCCAGCGAGGCGTCGGCTTCGTGTTCCAGCAGTACGCCCTGTTCCGCCACATGAGCGTGGCCAGGAACATCGCCTTCGGGCTGGACGTGAAGCGCCGCCGCGACCGCCCCACCGCCGCGGAGCGCAAGGTGCGCGTCGACGCCCTGCTCAACCTCGTGGAGCTGCAGGGGCTCGGCGGCCGCTATCCCTCCCAGCTTTCCGGCGGCCAGCGTCAGCGCGTGGCCCTGGCCCGCGCCCTCGCGGTCGAGCCGCAGATCCTGCTGCTGGACGAGCCGTTCGGCGCCCTGGACGCGGCGGTGCGCAAGAGCCTGCGCCGGGAACTCCGCCGCATCCACGACGCCACCGGCCTCACCACCGTCTTCGTCACCCACGACCAGGAGGAGGCGCTGGACTTGGCCGACCGCATCGCCATCCTGAACCGGGGTTGCATCGAGCAGCTCGGCCGGCCTCTCGATGTGCTGGACCGCCCCGCCTCAGCCTTCGTCGCGGGCTTCGTCGGCCAGGCTAACCGTATCGCAGGCCAGGTCCGGCAAGGCCGCTTCCATGTCGCCGGCGCGGACCTGGCCGCACCGGGCGTGGCTGACGGCGCCGCTCTGGCGTTCGTGCGGCCCGATCAGTTCAGGCCCGTCGCTGACGGTGAGGCGGGCCTGGAGGCTCGCCTCGAAAGGGTGATCCCGCGCGGGCCGGCCCTGTGGCTGGACTGCGTGGCCCCCGACGGCCAGGTGCTGGAAGCCGCGGTCTCCCGCGCCGACGCCGCCAAGCTGCCGGCCGCAGGCTCTTCAATCAGGCTCGCCCTTACCGGCGGGCATGTGTTTCCGGAAAACTGACCCGAAGGATGACCGGCCTTCTCACTCCCCCCCTCGATGGGGAGGGCAGGGGTGGGGGCTCGCGTCGCTGTGACCCGAATAGATCTGCAGGCGCGCTTGCAGAGCCCCTCGGCACACGTCCTGCCCTCACCCGCATCCCCGACCCTTCCTCATCGAGGAGGGAAGGAGAGCCAGATGCGATAGCCTTGTCCTAAGGGAAGGGAGGTTTTCGAGCCTCTGCTGCTCCCCCCGCTCCTCAATGCGGCTTGTAGATGCGGTCGAACACGCCGCCGTTGGCGAACTGCGCCGTCTCCACCTTGGGCCAACCGCCGAAGTCGGCGATCTGGACCATGGGCACCTTGGCGAAGCGCGAGCCGGCCTTCGCCAGCACGGCCTGGTCACGCGGCCGGTAGTAGTTGGCCGCGATGATCTCCTGGCCCTTCTTCGTGTAGAGCCCTCGCAGATAGGCCTCCGCCACCGCCCGGGTGCCGCGCTGGGCGACCACCTTGTCCACCCAGGAGACCGGCGGCTCGGCCAGGATGGAGAGGGAGGGGATGACGATCTCGAACTGGCCGGGCCCCATCTCGGTCTGGGCCAGGAAGGCCTCGTTCTCCCACGCCAGCAGCACGTCGCCGAGCCCGCGCTGGGCGAAGGTGATGGTGGAGCCCCGCGCGCCGGTATCCAGCACCGGCACGTTGGCGAACAGCTTGCCGAGGTACTGCACCGCCGCCGCGTCGCCGCCGTGGCGGGCGGCGGCGGCATAGGCCGCCATGTAGTTCCAGCGCGCGCCGCTGGAGGTCTTGGGGTTGGGGGTGATCACCTGGATGCCCGGCCGGATCAGGTCGGCCCAGTCGCGGATGTGCTTGGGATTGCCGCGGCGCACCAGGAACACGATGGTGGAGGTGTAGGGCGTGGAGTTCTGCGGCAGTCGGGACTGCCAGTCCGGGGCGATCAGCCCGGCCTTCTTCGAGATCGCGTCGATGTCGGCGGAGATGCCGAGCGTCACCACGTCCGCCTGCAGCCCGTTGATCACTGACAGCGCCTGCTTGCCGGAGCCGCCGTGGCTCTGGTTGACGGTGACGTCCTGGCCCGTCTTGCGCTTCCAGTCGGCGGCGAAGACCGCGTTGTAGGCCTTGTAGAGCTCTCGCGTGGGATCGTAGCTGACGTTCAGCAGGGTGACCGGCCCGGTGGCCGCCTGGGCGGCGGGGACGAACGCCAAGCCGCCCAGCAGGGCGCCGCCCTGAAGGAGTGAGCGGCGAGAAAGGTCGTGCGACATGGAAGTCCCCCGGAATGCCGGCGGAAGGTCGGCCAGCCGGACCGCTTCCTGCAACCTAATTCGGTTGGCTCGCCGATGAGATTTGCTGAGGTGGCGGCCACAGATCGATGCGGCCGCTGCAGCTGCGTCCCTCCGCCGATCCGCTTTCAGGGATGCTCACGCCGACCTCACGTAAAGCTGATGGATCGATCGCGGGCGAGGGCGGCTAGGACAGGCGACGGCTCGCGAGCCAGGAGCTGTCGTGACGAGACCCCACCCATCCAGCCTAGCCGACCGGCCGTCCCGCGCGGCTCCACCTCGCTGAACATGCCGTCACGCCTCTCGGACGAGCTCACCGTCGCCATTGTGGGCGCGGGCTTCAGCGGCCTGCTGACGGCGCTCAACCTGCTCCGTGAGCGCGAGGGTCCGCGCGTGCGCCTGATCGAGCGGCGTTCCTTCGGCCGCGGCGCGGCCTATGCCACGCGCAGCCAGGAGCACCTGCTGAACGTGCGCGCAGCCAATATGAGCGCCTTTCCCGAGCGGCCCCGCCACTTCACCGACTGGCTCGCCACGCAGGGGCAGGTCGAGGAAGACGCGACCTTCGTCACCCGGGCTCGCTACGGCGGCTATCTCCAGGCCATGCTGCGCGAGGCGGCCGAGGCCAGCGAGGCGGGGCGGCTGATCCTGGAATCGGACGCCGCGGTAGAACTGCGCCCCGGTGGCCGGGGCTGGACCGTGACGCTCGCCATGGGCCGGAGCTTTCCCGCGGATGCCGCGGTCCTGGCCGTCGGCAACCTGCCTCCGCACCTGCCGCCCGGCGTGGACGCCGCGACGGCGGAGAGCCCGGCCTATTTCGGCGATCCCTGGTCGGCAGACTTCAGCGCCCTGCCGGAGGAGGGCTGCGTGGTGGTGATCGGGACCGGGTTGACCATGGTGGACCTGGCCTTGCGCCTGACCCTCGAGCGACCGGGGCTGACCATGCTGGCCCTGTCCCGCCGCGGACTGCAGCCGAGGCGCCATCTCGCTCACGGGCCGGCGCCGGAGCCCTTTGCGCCCGAGCCGGGCGAGACGCCGCTCAGCCTGCTGCGCCGCCTGCGCGCCGGTGCGGACGTCACCGACTGGCGCGCCCTGATCGACGGCCTGCGTCCGCATGTCCAGGCGGTGTGGCGGAGCTGGAGCCTGGAGGCGCGGGGCCGGTTCCTGCGCCACCTTCGGCCGTGGTGGGACATCCATCGTCACCGGCTCGCCCCTGCGGTGGCCTCCAAGCTCGACCACCTGAGCGGTTCGGGCGCCCTGGCCATCGCGGCCGGGCGGATCGCCTCGGTACGGGCGGAGGGCGGCGGGCTGCAGGTCGTCTGGACGCCGCGCGGCGCTCGCGAGCCGCAGGCGCTGGCGGCGGTGGGCGTGGTCAACTGCACCGGGCCGAACGGCGATCTCACGCGGGTGGCCGATCCGCTGCTCGCAGGCCTGGTGGGGCAAGGCCTGGTCCGGGCCGACGCCTGCCGGCTCGGTCTGGACGTGGGCGCGGACGGGCGGCTGATCGGCCGTGACGGCGTGTCCGAGCTCGACCTCTACGCGGTAGGGCCGATCACCCGGGGCGCCTTCTGGGAGATCACCTCGGTGCCCGACATCCGCATCCAGGCGGCCCAGTGCGCCGCCGCCATCCTCGAGCGCGCCCGCGCGCGCCTCGCCAGCTGAGGGAGCCCGTCATGCACCTCGCCCGCTTCCCCCGCCGCCGCGACACCTCCGAGCTGACCGCCATCGAGCGGCTGGGGCGCCTCAGCGCCCATCTCGGCGAACCCGAGATCAGCGCGACGAGCCGGCCGACCCTGGCCGCCGCGGTGCGCGCGCGCGCGCAAGGCAGATGCAATGGCCTCATGCGAAGGGCCGCCCCAGCCTTGGCCGAGGCGGCCCCGCATCGTCGTCGCTAGGGATGAAGCGGCGACCAGAACCTAAAAGCGCGAAGCCGTCAGGCGGACACCTCGGTGTTGAGGCTCCAGGTCAGCACTTGCGACCGTAGCTGGAGACAATGAGACACTGGGTCACCTCCTTTCGACTGTTGAACAGGGAAGTCGAGGATAGGCGCCGCGAAGCGGTTTGAAAAGGGCCTCCATGCGCGCGGCCGTCCGCGGCTAGCTGCGACCTATGCTGGAGTAGTCGAAGCCCTTCGCGCGGAGGTCGGCGGGCTGATAGACGTTGCGCAAGTCCACCATCACCGGTCGCCTCAACACCGTCTTCAGCCGGTCCAGATCGAGGGCGCGGAACTGGTCCCACTCGGTGACGATGACGACCGCGTCCGCCCCCTCCGCCGCCTCGTAGGCGTTGGCGGCGAAGGCGACATCGCTGAGTAGCCGGCCCGCCTCGTGCATCCCCTCGGGATCGAAGGCGCGCACCTTCGCGCCCCCGGCCTGCAGCGCCGGGACTATGGCCAGCGAGGCGGCGTCGCGCATGTCGTCAGTGTTGGGCTTGAAGGTCAGGCCGAGCAGGGCGACCGTCTTGCCGGCCGCCTCGCCGCCGAGAGCGGCTATGATCTTTCCGGCCATTTTCAGCTTGCGCGCGTCGTTCACCTCGACCGTGGCTTCCACCAGCCGCGCCGGCGACCCGGCGTCCGCCGCCGTGCGCACCAGGGCCAGGGTGTCCTTGGGGAAGCAGGACCCGCCGTAACCCGGTCCGGCGTGCAGGAACTTGCCGCCGATGCGCTTGTCCAGGCCGATGCCTCGGGAGACCTGCTGCACGTCCGCGCCCAGCGCCTCGCACAGGTCCGCCATCTCGTTGATGAAGGTGATCTTGAGCGCCAGGAAGGCGTTGGCGGCGTACTTGATCAGCTCCGATGTGCGCCGGGCGGTGAACAGGATGGGGGTCTCGTTCAGGAACAGCGGGCGGTAGAGCTCGCGCATCAGGCCCTGGGCGCGCTCGTCGAGAGTGCCGACCACCACCCGGTCGGGGCGCTTGAAATCCTCGATGGCCGCACCCTCGCGCAGGAACTCGGGGTTGGAGACCACGGCCACATCGGCGCCGGGCCGCACCCGCTGGAAGATGGCCTCGATCTCGTCGCCGGTGCCCACCGGCACGGTCGACTTGGTGACCACCACGGTGAAGCCGTCCACCAGGCCCGCCACCTCCTCCGCCGCCGCATAGACATAGGACAGGTCGGCATAGCCGTCGCCCCGGCGCGACGGGGTGCCCACGGCGATGAACACCGCGTCCGCAGTCCGCACCGCCTCATTTGCGTCTGTGGCGAAGGACAGCCGCCCCTCTCGCACGTTGGAAGCCACAAGCTGCTCCAGCCCCGGCTCGAAGATGGGGATCTCACCCTGTTCCAGGCGAGCGATCTTGCCTGGGTCTTTGTCAATGCAGGTAACCACGTGGCCGAAATCCGCGAAGCAGGCCCCTGACACCAGGCCGACATAGCCGGCGCCGATCATGGCCACACGCATCTGGACTGTCCTTGTACCGTTCTGGTGGGGAGGCCGGTGCGACGGGACGCCCGCGCCGCGGTCTCTTAGAGCGTCGCCGCCGCCACGTCACGTGCGCGGCCCTGCTTAAGCAGCTCGTCGAAATAGGCGATGGTCTTGGCCAGTCCCTCGCGCAGCTGCACGCCGGGGCTCCAGGCCAGCACCTCGGCGGCCAGGCTGATGTCGGGGCGGCGCTGCTTCGGATCGTCCTGAGGCAAGGGGCGATGCACCAGCTTGGAGCGGGTGCCGGTCATCGCGATCACCTGCTCGGCCAACTGGCGGATGGTGAACTCGCCGGGATTGCCGAGGTTCACCGGACCGGTGACCTCGTCCCCCGTCGCCATCAGCCGCACGAAGCCCTCGATCAGGTCGTCCACGTAGCAGAAGCTGCGGGTCTGATCGCCTTCGCCGAAGATGGTGATGTCCTTGCCCTGCAGGGCCTGGACGATGAAGCTCGACACCACCCGCCCGTCATTGGGGTGCATGCGCGGGCCGTAGGTGTTGAAGATGCGAGCCACCTTGACGCGCAGCCTGTGCTGGCGGTGATAGTCGAAGAACAGCGTCTCCGCGCAGCGCTTGCCCTCGTCGTAGCAGGAGCGCGGCCCGATCGGGTTCACGTTGCCCCAGTAGCCCTCCGGCTGGGGGTGCACCGCCGGGTCGCCGTAGCACTCGCTGGTGGAGGCTTGGAACACCTTGGCCTTCACCCGCTTGGCCAGGCCCAGCATGTTGATGGCGCCGACTACGCTGGTCTTGGTCGTCTGCACCGGATCGCGCTGGTAGTGGATGGGAGAGGCGGGGCAGGCCAGGTTGTAGATCTCGTCCACCTCCACATAGAGGGGGAAGGACACGTCGTGACGGATCAGCTCGAAGTGCGGATGGCCCTTCAGGTGGGCCACGTTGGCGTGGGCGCCCGTGTAGAAGTTGTCTGCGCAGATCACGTGTGCGCCCGAGCCCAGCAGCCGCTCGCACAGGTGGGAGCCGAGGAAGCCGGCGCCGCCGGTGATTAAAATACGCTTCTCTAGGTGCATGGCCTCACGTCTTTCCGGCATGGCTCAAGCTAGACGTCGCGGCTTTCGAAACCCTTACTCTGCACGAGGCGGAGCTCTTCCTAACGTTGTCAGATGGCGGCGGCTAGATCATCCAGCCAGGCAGGATGACACACGTCCAAGGCGCCGTAAGGCTGCCCGCGTCCATCACAGAGTTGATAGTACCAGGGCCGATAAGCGGTCTCCTCTCCGATACGAGACGTCAACTCGATCACCTTCGTCTGGCGGGGACTGAACACGAGATTGGTCAGCGCCGCCCCATGCGGCCCGAGGATCACCTCGGCCTCAGTCGCCGCCTTGACCTGGTCTTCAAAGGACATGTTGAAGAGGTCGAGCGCTTCGAACCCCCTGCGATCAAGAAGGGTGTCGAGTTCGACCTGCATGGCTGGAGGCAGTCTCTGATCGTGAGCGCCTCGGCGCGATAGATAGATGCGGCGGTGCGGTGCGCATTTCGGTGTCGCAACCCGGGCGGCCACTTGATCGAAAAGATCGTAAAGTGTCGATAGGCCCGCAATGTCGGTGGGCGCTGTCGGCCTCGTCCAGAGCACGTGCAGCTTCTGAACCCGATGGATTCCTGGAGCCAGGAACCGCCGCGGGCGGTGGGCCAGGACGGCTTCCATCGACGCCTCGGCGACGGCGGCCCGGATGCGGCCGGGGCCGTCCGGAATGGCGCGGATGTCCGGGAGCAGGATTTCCGCCTGCGGGGGCGCCACGTCGGCGCATAGACATGCGCGCGCCAGTCCGTTCATCAGCCAGTGGTAGTAATTGTATGAAGCACCATCCACGCCGACGACGCCATGTTCGATGACCTCTGCATGGAGGTGTCGCGAGAGTTCGAGCGGCCTGGTCATCTGTCCGAGCTGGGTGAAGGCGCAGAGTTCAGCAACGAGCTCGGCGCCGGCGGTAAGGACCGCCCCGTCATCGCCCTCGCCCATGACCACGAAGGCGTTGTCGAAGGTGTGGAGTCGTGGTCGAGCACCCGTCTCCTCGCCCGCACCACCGGCGACCAAGCTGGTCAGATCGACGGAGGATGGACCTAATCCAAGGGGCGCAGTCCGTGGACCTTTGAGCTTGGGCACAGGAACGTAACGTCCGGGCCGCCAGGACAGCGCGGTGGTACCTGAAACCCACATGTCTGAACCCGACGTCCTTGGTCCTCAGACGCATTTGCGCGCGGCTGCTTAGGCGCCCGACTCCTGGAGGTCAAGTCGGCCTCTGTGCGCGGCGGCAGCCCGGCCCGTACCAAATCAGGGCTCGTGGTCGGGGAGCCCCGCACCAAGCGCAGTTCGGCCCACGCTTTGCGGGCTCGAGACCGCGATCGAGGAACCGAATGGCTGGCCGGTTGTGTCCGACGCGGACGAGATCGCGCGCGCTGGCGTGTTCGTCAGCATCGCTCCAGACGGAACGCTGCGGATCGATCGCGGCTACGTCCGACCGGAGGACGAGCTGTCGGTGGAGCCAGAGCCGGAGGCGGGGTCGAGGCCGGAGAGCACCTGGTGTCGACTGCCGCGGAAGACCCCGACAGCGACAATGCGGCCCATCAGCCCGCTACCGCCGAGCCGGAGGAGGACGAGGTTCTGCGCCCGATCCCGGATCGGCTGCTGACGGAGCTGACCGCGCACCGTACGCTGGCGCTTAATCCCCCGCTCGGCCAAGTCCGCGGTCAGGCCTCGAAAGGTGACCGGACCCGAGGCGACACGCTCGCGCAGCTATTGGGCGCACTCGCCCGAGAGGGTGCGGGGCTTGTGGCCGCCGGTCCGGGCCGGAGCCAAAGAGCCTGTCTCCCGCTCATGCCGCGCCCATTTGGATAAGCACGAGGCGCTGATCCGCAGGGCCGCAGTGATCTGGCGGTGCGTCTCGCCAGCGGCCTTCCGCGCCCGCGCCCGGGACCGAAGATCAACCGAGTATGGACCGCCATTCCTGCCGGCCTCCGCCCAGCATGAAGGCTGAGTCAGATTACTACTGATCCGGCAATCCCGATTCCATCAAAAGGGGACATGCTCTAGATGTTTAATCCCGGGCTTTAATGGTGAACCTTTCTCGCTGGAGTGGAGGGAAGCGTCATTGGCCAGGTACTTCATGGGAGCGCCACAACAACTGAGGCGGTCCGTCGAACGATACAGCATAGTCAGGAGAGCTTGAGGGTCCTGGCTCGCCGCCATGAGATCAACCAGAGGACCGTCGCCAAGTGGAAGAAGCGGACCTCGACGGCGGACCTGCCGACGGGTCCCAAGCGGCGAAGTCGACGGTGCTCACGGTGCGCAGGAGGCAGTCATCGTCGCCTTCCGCCGTCACACCCGAGCGGACGCTGGATGACTGTCTCTACGCCCATCGGCCAACAATACCAGGTCTCACCCGCTCATCATTGCACCGGTGTCTGCAGCGGCACGGCATATTGCGGCTGCCGAGCGTCGAAGGCGAGAAGATCGCCAGGGATAAGATCAAGACCTACCCGCTTGGCTACTTCCAGGTCGATATGGCCGAGGTCCGCACAGAGGAGGGTAAGCTTCACCTCTTCGTGGCCGTTGACCGTACGACCAAGTTTGCCTTCCTCGAGCTGCACCCCCAGGGCCTCTGGGGACTTCCTGCGCCACCTGGTCGCAGCGTTCCCCTACAAGATGCATACAGTGCTCACCGACAATGGCCTCCATTTCACCACGTCGGGCGCCGGCGGTTCGACCGTGTGTGAGCTGCGGCTAACAGACGTCTCGAGCCTCCCCAGCGCCGGATATCTATGTGTCAGCTGTCTGAGGACGACTACCATCAACCCCTAGAACGTCACGTTCGCCTAGCCATAGAAGCCATAGTCCCCGACGGCTAGCGGGGCTGAGCCGAGATAGTGGATCACCAGCTCCGCCTGATAGGATCCGTCTGTGATCTGGTAGAGGTGGGCGGTGGGATCGTTGGGCAGATTCGACTGATAGGTCAGGGTGGCGGCCGGAGAAAAGCCTTGCAGGCGAAGGACATCTTCGCCCGGATGATAGCCATCACCCGCACCGCTGAAGTCGGTGATGGTGTCGTAGAGGCCCGCGTTATTGGCGGGATCGGCGATCATACCCTTGATGAGCGTGAAGGTGTTGGCGCCGCCGGCACCGGTCACCACGTCCACGCCGCTCCCGAAAGTTATGGTGTCCTTGCCCGCACCGGCGACAAGCGTTGTCGCGCCGGACCCCAGCCTGTAGCTGCTGGCTCCGTCGCCGCCGATGATGATGTCGCTGCCCGACCCCGCGACATAAAGGTGCGCCAGTGTGTCGCCTGAGAAGTCAACGGTCTCGTTGGCGCTGCTTTTTGCGTCGTTGATGTAGATCGGCGTCAACCCACTGACCTGGACGGTGGCCACACCGGTGGACATGACGTGGTCACTGTTGGTCGCCGTATAAGTGAAGGACGCGGAGCCATCGAAGTCCGTCGCCGGTGTGAAAACGATCTGTCCCTGCGACAGCGCGACCGTGCCGTGCTCGGCTCGGCCGACCGACGTTAGAGTCAAGGTCTCGCCACCCGGGTCGCTGACGGCAGCGAGGATCGCCGCGACGCTTAAGTCCAATGCCGTTCCATATGCGTCCATGAACGCTTGGAGAGGGGTGACGGGAGTGTCCGCAGCGGCGCCGGCCGTTGGAATGAACAGCCCACTGTCAGTAATCGGGCTTGTAAGAGCCAAGTGAGCGCTGCTCTCAGATATTTGGGCCAGGATGTTGGCCAAGGGGACACCCGATGCGAGCTGGCTATCCCAGTAGGCGACGCCTTGGCCGTCATTGGGATGGAGCAGCGCCTCCTTGTAGAACCACGAGATCTGCTGCACTTGGCTCATGCCAGCCGTATCAGTCTGATATTCAGCACTCGACATGATCAGAGTGGCCACGCCGTTGATGTCAAGCCCATTGGCGAAGGGGCTGGTCCAGTCGTGCGGAGAAGCCGGCACAGCCGCGACCAGCGCCGCCAGCTCTGCTTCAGTCGGGGCCCGCCCGAGCGCCGTGTCGAAGAGGCGGTAGACCTGCGCCGCGGAACTCGTCATTCCGTAACCTTCGAAGGTCAGTACGCCGTCGCTGAACTGAATGTTCTCTATGCTGGACAGAGTGTCCACCGCGCCTGTAGCGGTGTTTGTGATCGTGCCGATCCCATGGACCACGGCTATGGTGTAGGCGCTCACCGGACCGGCAAGGACGACCGTGTCATTTCCATCGCCACCTTGAAGAAGACTGCTTCCCGCGCCCACTACCAGCGTGTCATTGCCGGCTCCCCCCGCCAGGGTGTCCGCGCCGGGACCGCCGACGATGTAGTCGTTGCCGAAAGAGCCCTCAAGGAAGTCATTGCCCGTGTTTGCGATCAGCGTGCTGTCTGTCGCGTTTGCGAAACCGCTCAGATTGGCGGACCCCGTGAGGACCAGGGTTTGGACGTTATCGGGAAGAAGGTAGTCGATGCTGGCGTAAGCCGTGTTGTTCGAGCCGCCGGCTTGTTCCTGGACGATCTGGTAGATGTTGGTAATGGTGAAGATGTCGTTGCTGCCAGTCCCGACGATCGTCTGACCGTACTGAAAAGCATGAATGTAGTCGATCTGCAGATCGGCATCGAGCGTACCGACCGGGCTAAGTCCGCCGGCGCCGATCGCCAGATCCGCTAGCATGTACATTGGACGATGCATGTCAGCCGGAGTGGCGACCTGGAAGGTCTCCACACCATCGACGTACCAAGTGATGTAGTCTGGCTCCCAGTCCACGGCATAGGTGTGGAACTCGGACGTCGTGTCGCCGACGTAGTCGTCAATGTGCTCGGAGGTATGCAGGAGCGTGGATGAGCCAGTTTGATTGGTATGGACCGTTTGGGTCACAAGGTTGCTGCTTAGGCCATAACTCTCAAAGACGTCGATTTCAGCGGGAGCGACGTTGTCGGTAGGATAAAGCCAGAACGCCGGCCAAGCACTACGCTCGGCTGGCAGCTTGGCGCTGATCTCAAAAACTCCATAAAGCTGAGAGTGTGAAAACTTGGAGGTAATGACCCCGGAAGTATAATTATATCCATAGAGCGAGCTCTTGAGGTCGGCCGGCGTGTCGCGCGCCGAAATAGTCAGAACGCCGTTGTTTATGGAGAATGGGTTTATGCCGACCGTGGAGTCAACGAAGATTTGCTGGTTGCCCTGGTTGGTAAATGTTCGTGAGGTTGGGCCCACGGAGGTGGACAGAACCGTCCGCCAGGTTCCGCTCGTTCCATTGTACTGGCTGAACGCGTTGAATTCGTCGTCGAAGGTTTGTACCAGCCCGCTGCGATTGAGTTCAAGCTGGAAGCGATCCGCCGTCAGGCTCGACTCCTGAACGTTCTTCAGGCCGAGGAGTTGACCGTTCGGAAGTTGGATCAGCACGTCCGAACCGACCTGGGTCATCGCCGCCTGAACCTGGGCGAAGGACGTGAACCCGTAGCCTTGCAGTCGGATTTTGCTGGAGCCCAGCCCGAAATCGGTGATGACGTCAGAGCCGTTGTCCGCCGCCCTTAGAACGAAGACATCCGCCCCCCCCCCGCCGGTCAGGATGTTCTCGCCGCCACCGCCGTCGATCGTCTGGTTGCCCTTGTCGCCCGTGATAATGTTGTTCAGGCTGTTGCCGATGCCGGCCATGCTGCCCGTGCCGGCCGGCCCGCTCCCGATCAGCATCAGGTTCTGCACGTTGTCGGGAAGCACGAAGGTCCCGGTCGACACCACGGTATCTACGCCGCCGCCGCCCGGCGGCACGATCACGGTGTCGGTCTCGCCTCTGACGAAAAAGGTGTCGTCCCCCGTCCCACCGATCAGGATGTCGTCGCCACCGCTTCGAACCCCATAGTCCCCGCTGGGCAGGGTGACCGTCGAATTGGCGGCTGCCACGATGCCTTTCTTGTACGGGCGACTGGTGGGCAGGGTCAGCGCAAGGAACGCGTCCCAGGTGTCGTTGTCCGGCATGTGCTCTCCGACGCGGGAGTAGGCGCTTGCCCGCAGTCTGCGTCATAACAAGCTAGTTAACAAAATCAAATGCCCTGGCCAACCAATCCGATTCAGAGTTGCAATGCTCGGGAAATATGCAGCGCGCTTGACCCAAGTGCCGGCGGTGTACGCGAAGCTGACAGTCAGTCGTACCACGACGCAGCGTGAAAGGCACGGTGAAGGTTATCGGAGAAGACGACGATCGCAGGTGATCATACTCGACGCCGGCTAGGCGTGTCTGGTCGCGGCGACTGAGACCATTTGCGCCGTGGGACAACCTATCCTGTTAGTCGGGGTGACGACGGTCCGCTTGCGAGTCATGACCGACCGAGTGGTGGAGGCCGTCCACCAGCGGGGTCTCGAAGGGTTCCGAGAGCGGTTTTCGCCCACAGCATCTGTGTTCAGCCCTTTTGGAGTTTCAAGATGGCGTGCCACATCTGCCAACGCAGACCCGGAACTTTTGCGATGAAACGATCAATCTGGACGGCAGCGTCATTGGCGGCTTCCCAAACTAGCGTCCCTCGGAGCGGCACCACCCCCGGGTTATGGGCCGATGGAACTGCCAGTTCGCCTTTTCGAAGACGGTCTCGGAATCGTCTAATCCTACTGAGTGAGAAAGCCGCGACCGAGTTAGCTGAGGATTTTGGTAGGCTGACCGACTCGTTGGTCAGTTGAGAG